>NZ_JAEQCI010000081.1:0-43364 GCF_020738565.1 Microcoleus sp. PH2017_12_PCY_D_A
TTGCTGCTGCAATTCATTGGCCCAATGTTCTTTTTCGCCGAATTGATGCTGCAAAGACTCCAACTCGCTCGATTTGGAGGCTAATTGCTGCTGCAATTCGTTGGCCCAATGTTCTTTTTCGCCGAATTGATGCTGCAAAGACTCCAACTCGCTCGATTTGGAGCTTAATTGCTGCTGCAATTCGTTGGCCCAATGTTCTTTTTCGCCGAATTGATGCTGCAAAGATTCCAACTCGCTCGATTTGGAGCTTAATTGCTGCTGCAATTCGTTGGCCCAATGTTCTTTTTCGCCGAATTGATGCTGCAAAGATTCGTAACTTGACTTCGATACAGTTTCCTGCAATTGGCTTTCGAGATTTTGCTTGTCAGCTAATTGCTGCTGTAATTGGGCGATCGCACTTTCGCCTTCGCTCAACTGCTGCTGCAAAGATTCGTAACTTGACTTCGATACAGTTTCCTGCAACTGGCTTTCGAGATTTTGCTTGTCGGCTAATTGCTGCTGTAATTGGGCGATCGAACTTTCGCGTTCGCTCAACTGCTGCTGTAACGATTCGTAACTTGACTTCGATACAGTTTCCTGCAATTGAGCTTCGAGATTTTGCTTGTCAGCTAATTGCTGCTGCAAAGAAGCGATCGCACTTTCGCGTTCGCTCAACTGCTGCTGTAAAGATTCGTAACTTGCTTCCAGGGGATTTGACTGTACGCTTACCGAGTCCAATAGGGTTTCTGCCGTTATAGCGTCATTAATGTCGCTTTCTTCGGCTGTTTCCCCTTCCAACTCAGCGGTATCGACCGCAGTTTCTTCACCTTTTTTCCAAGTGACACTAACTTGACTCTTGTCTTTAGAAATATCCAGAGCGCCTTTTGCCAAGCGTTCTAGGAGTTCCGACCTTGATATTCCCAGCTTTCGAGCGATCGCGTTCAATCGATCGGCACTAGAAGGAGTCAGCGAAAGTCCGACTTTGACTTTGCTTTCTGGATTTGAACTAACTACATTGCGATTTTTTTTGACCATTGGCATTTTCCTCATGCCAACCTACACTTATTAGTATAGTGGCTGAAGCTTCTATTAAAATCAATTTTGTTACTTACCAATTGTGCCAGCTTCTGTTCCCAATCTAACAAAAAGCTGTGAATATACTCGCTTAGTCGATTCCTCGCCGCAGAACCGCTTCAACATTCCCCGACCCGGTTTTTTTTTCGGCACAATACGGCAGATAGCGCAGTTGAGCTTGTAAAATACTATCTAACTTTGCCCTATCTGTCACGGCTTCGGCCCGATCGACCTTCTCCACATCAGCAGCCAGATAGTCCACAGCAACGCCGGCTTGGAAAAAATGCGGCGCTTCCTCGGTCAAATCGCCAGCCCAAGGGAGGTGCGGTTGATGAACTTGCAAAAATTGTGCGATCGACCGAGTATACTTAGCCCGGTAGTCAGCCCCGCCGCCCAACAGAGGCTGCACATCCAGAACAATCAAATGGCCGCCGGGGATCGTTCTAAAATTATCGCATTAATCGATCGGCAGTGCGATCGTAAATTGGGCCCCCTCACCCAGCACAGAAGAGCAAGTCAAACTACCGCCGTGTATTTCTTCCACTATCTGGCGACTGATCGACAAACCCAAACCCGTCCCTTCACCGACTAATTTCGTAGTGAACAAATGGTCAAAAATGTGCGCTTTTACTTCTTCAGAAATCCCCTTACCGTTATCTTGGATTTTGACCGCAACGCTTTGTCTGTCTTTAGTTAATTCTGTAGTAATAATAATCCTATTAGGAGCAGCTTCAATTTCCGCAAAACTGCGTCCGCAATTGCACTCATTCACAGCATCTATCGCATTGGAAAGCACATTCATAAACACCTGATTTAGTTGTCCCAAATAGCATTTTACCGGGGGAATCTCTCCATATGTTTTGATAACTTGAATTTCGGGACGAGTATCTTGAGCTTTCAGGCGGTGCTGCAAAATCATCAGCGTGCTGTCAATCCCGTCGCAGATGTTAGCCGAGACTTTCACCGCCGTATCGGCGCGGGAGAAGGTGCGGAGAGAAGTGCTGATGTTTCGCAGGCGATCGCATCCCATCTCCATAGATGATAACATCTTTGCTGTATCTTGCAACACGTATTCTAAATCAATGTCTGCGGCGTGAAATTCAATATTTTTCCCAGGATTTGGACATTCTTGCTGATAAAGCCGCAAGTGGTCAACAATGTCTTTCAGTGCCAAATTCAACTCCTTGATATTGCCATAAATAAAACCGACTGGATTGTTAATTTCGTGAGCGACACCAGCGACTAAATTGCCCAAAGCAGACATTTTTTCGCTCTGGATCAACTGAAGTTGCGATTGCTTGACTTGTGTCAAAGCAGCAGTTAGTTCCGCCGTGCGATCGGCTACCCGCTGTTCTAGTTCTTTATTCTGATTTCGCAGTTTAATGTGAGTGTTGACGCGCGCCAAAACCTCCGTTTCTTCAAAAGGTTTAGTGATATAATCAACCGCACCTAGCTGAAATCCTTTAATCTTATCTGCTGTATCCGACAAAGCCGTCATAAAAATTACAGGAATGTCCTTGGTAGCGGCGGAAGCTTTGAGGCGGCGGCAGGTTTCAAACCCGCTAATTCCCGGCATCATGACATCGAGTAAAATTAAACTCGGCAGCGTATACTGAACTTGCTTGAGAGCTCGATCGCCGTCAATGGCGATCGCAACTTCATAACCAGCATCCGTCAACGCCTCGGAGATCACATCCAGATTGGCGGGCGTATCGTCTACCACTAAAATCAACTCAGCTTCTGACATAAATATTTTCCCCTGTTAGTTTATATACTTCAACTTCAGACTGAAAGCACCTGTATCTCTCGCTTGTAGCCGAGTAAAGAACCCTCCAACCCCCCTTAATAAGGGGAGTAGGGGTTGGCTTTGAATGCTCTTGTCCCCCCCCTTAATAAGGGGGGCTTTGAATGCTCTTGTCCCCCCCTTATTAAGGGGGGCTTTGAATGCTCTTGTCCCCCCCTTATTAAGGGGGGCTAGGGGGGATCTCTACGCAAGTCCTGATACTGTTCGAGCAAGTCTTCGATTTTATCAGATTGAAAGCTCTTTGCCAATTGCAGAATAGGCTGCATAAATTGAGTATAACTCTTGTCGAGTTGTTCGATGCGCTTAGCTTCCTCAGTAAGTTTTTTCAAGCGCCCCTGCTGCGCTAACTTCAGCAACAAAGCTAAATCTTCCGGTGCAGGAATTGTCATTTCTGAAGTTACCAGAGGTAAATTAGATATAGGTTTCGGTGCTAATTGTTCCCCAGCAGATTCAGTTGAGGCTGCATCCAGATATTGCCATTTGATTTCTAAATGCTTTTCCAATATTGAAAATAATTCCTCAAGCTGCACCGGCTTAGGCAGAAAATCATCGCCGCCAGCATCCAAACTTTTTTGCCTGTCCATCTCATAAACAGATGCTGATGAGACAATAGTACGCAGGTTTTTCAAGGATTCAGAACTCCGCAACAGTCGCATCATTTCAAAACCGTCCATCAGAGGCATCGACAAATCAGCGATGATTAAATCCGGTGTTATTTTAGCTGCTTTAGCTAAGCCATCCTCGCCATTTTCAGCTTCGACTACTGCAAAACCAATTTGTTCCAAGAGGCTAACAATCACTGAACGGTTCTGCCAGTTGTCATCGACGACGAGAATTGTTTTCTGAGTTCCATGATAGCCCACAATCTGCTTCCCTGTAGCGGCGGCGGCTGCATTTACCCAGTCAGCAGCTAAGGGCAAATCGACGGTAAAAGCGAAGGTGCTGCCGCTGCCAAAATGACTTTCAACTTCTATTTTACTGTTCATTAGATTAACAATTTTGGTGCTAATTGCCAGCCCTAGTCCGGTGCCTTCTGTTTTGCGGTTGGTATCTCCTACTTGTTCAAAAGGTGTAAAGATTTTTGACAGCGAATCCGGAGTCATGCCGACGCCTGTATCTTCTATTTGGAAGCGAATCAATCGATTTTGGATTTTGGATTTTGGATTTTGGATTGCAGATTCCGCTGGTGGGGAAAACTCGGATTTTATTACCTCTACTTTGAAAGTGACGCTGCCTTTGTCGGTAAATTTTACGGCATTTCCCAGTAAATTAATTAACACCTGACGCAAGCGCTTTTCATCCGCTTCTATGCCTTCGGGAAGTTCAGCATCTGGGAGATAAATCAAATCAATTTGTTTTTGTTCGGTGCGGATGCTAACAATCTCAACAATGCTTTGCAAAAAAGAGGGGAAATGAAAAGCTTTCGGATGTAAATCTAATTTACCAGCTTCGATTTTTGAAAGGTCTAGAATGTCATTAATCAGCGTCAAAAGATGGGAGCCGCACTGGTGAATAATGCTGACGCCATTGCGCTCTTTTTCTCCCCAAGATTGGGAACGGTTCATGATTTGAGCGTAGCCCAAAATGCCGTTGAGGGGAGTGCGGAGTTCGTGGCTCATATTGGCGAGAAAGTCGCTTTTGGATTGGTTGGCATTGTCAGCAGCTTCTTTAGCTTCTTGCAGTTGGGCGGTGCGTTCTTCTACTCGCTCTTCTAACTCGTTATTCAGTTTTTTAAGCTGGGCTGCTGCTTGTTTATTTTCGTTAATTACGGCAGATAAAACAAAGGTGGTAACGGCGACAACCCCGATAAAAGATTGCAGCAACAAAAGCGATTCATTGACAGAAGACCTGACAAAAGATCCCAAACCGCGGGATGTTCCAAAAACTGCGATCGCCGAAACAATCACCACCAGCAAAGTCGATTGCCGCGATGTGAATCGAAAGGCAGACCAAATCAGCAGCGGAATCATCATGTACTCGACGGGATACAGTTGCCAAAAAGCGATTTTGCTGATGATAACCAGCAACACCAGCAAAAGTCCAAATTCTGCAATTTGTGGCGATCGAAGTCTTTCCGACTGCTTGGGTTCCCGAGCCCAGGCGAGAATTGCTGGTGTCACAATCAGCGTACCAGCAATAATTGAAGTAAACCAACTCCGCCAAACTTCTGCGTAACTTGTCCAAGGACTAATGCCCTCTAGAGACAGTGCGGTAACGGCGAGAGTGCTGCTGATAATAGGAGTGGGTATTTGCAGTACAATAAATCTGAAAACATCCTGGGATCGTTCTAGTAAATTGCCGTGTTTAATAAAGCGTTTGATCAGTAAACTTGCTACCCAATGATCGGCATTGTTGCAAACAGAAATGAAACAGCTTGTCAGAAAGTTATCCGGGTAAAAAAGTATTAATTCAGTGAGGAAATCGCCGAGCAAAAGAGCCGGTAAAATTCTAGTACCTAGCAGTAAAAAAGCAGCCAAAAACAGACCTGCTGAGGGCCAAATTGCTGCTGAGCCATTTTGTAAGGATAGCAATAGGGAGATCTTGGCAATAATAAAGTGAAGAGTAGGAATTATTAATGATGCTATCAGGATCTTTTTGTTCGGCATAAATAAAAAGTGCTTATTAGCTGTGTTTATTTGTTTTAGCTGTCCTAGTAATTTTTGCATTAAAGTTAAAATTTAAACAATATTCAATTAAGCTACTCCAGATTTAGGTTGGTTTGCAGTGATGCCGATCGCACTTCTGGTAAAATTCAAATATGCAATCTCCCACTAATTAGCGACTAGCCATTTGTCTATGACTCTCCAATTAAGCGAAAAAGCCAAAGAATTAATCCCGAAAGCCCGAATTGTCAGTTTGGCCACCTGGGAAAATTCGCATTCTCCCGCAGAAATCCAACTCATTCAGGCTGCTGACGACGCAGGCAGCTATCTCGCCGATGAAGATTTGCAACAACTTCATTCATCGGAACCAACATCGGTTAATACTGCCAAGTTCCTGCGCGACAGTGCGGCGGATATCGTATCCGAAGCCCGGGAACAAGTTTTAGCCACATATCCGAATATTTCCGAGCCCGGAGGCGAGCTTTATCCCCCAGCCAGGGCGGAGGCTTGTTGGCGAGATTTCTGGCATTTTCTCCGCTGCATTACCTATGGAATTGCTGGAAATACGGCAGAATTTACCAGCGAGGAAGGGCTGCACAATATGAATTTGCTCTATCAAGAATTGGGGGTTCCTTTGCCGGCAATGGTGCTGGGCTTGGAAGGGATTAAGGCTGCTAGTTTGAAACGGTGCGATTCGGCCGATGCAGCAAAATTAGCTCCTTATTTCGACCATTTGATTGAGAAACTGAGTCAATTTAGTTAGTAGGGTGCGCAATGCGCACGGCCGTGCGCAATGCGCACCCTACAATTTATCGGAGATAAACCGCAATTGGCAACCCTAATTTTCCCGCGCGTAAAACCCTAAATGATTGGAAATTGGACGCTGCTGCATAGGAACTTTATTCTGAATCGGAGCATTCAACAGTTTTGCTCCTGACGGCGATGCGACGGCCAAAGTTACCGATCCGCCGCCGTCTAAATTCAGCACTGTATCGGCTCCTAACTGCATCGAAATCTCTGTTATTTCGCTTAACTTCAGCCCTTCACTGTACATCCTTTGCTTGCCGTCTGCTACAATCAACCACAATTTTTCGCCTGTTTTATCGATCGCCACAACTGTTCGCGGATAAGGTTTATCATCCTTGCTTTTTTCCTGACTTTGTGCTAGGGCTTTGCCATTTTTCACCAGCACGGTATCTCCCGCAACTGCATGGGCTGTTCCCGGAGGACAAACACCGTTTTCGATTATTTGAGCGCGGTTGTTGGTGTCAAAACACAGGGCGGGAAAGTGTGATTGTGGTTGAGAGTAAGCTTGGCCTTTAGAAATGGCGTGTCCGACGTTATTTACTCGATCGCCGCTGCGGGGATAATAATCCCAAGGTGCTTCTTCGATGCAGGGATAAAAGAAGTTGGCGTTGACTGCTAATTGCAATTTAAATTCTTTGAGGAATTCAGTAGCGGTGCGGGCGTGGGTTTCTGTTAAATCGGGTGTGGCGGTTCCGGGTGTGACAAAAATTCCAATTCCTGGCGCTTTGAGGTCGATGCTAACAGTGTGAATGACGGCGGGACGAGGATTTGAGCGAAATTCCCTGCGGTAGGCGATTCCTTGAAATAGCGATCGCACTTCCTTTGTTTGTGGTGGACGCGAAAAGTATGGAATGTTGTAGATTAGTATTGGTGCGAGCAAGATTCCGCAACCGAGAATGTGGGGAATTTGTTTGATTTTGAGCGGATTG
This sequence comes from Microcoleus sp. PH2017_12_PCY_D_A, assembly GCF_020738565.1. NCBI lineage: Bacteria > Bacillati > Cyanobacteriota > Cyanophyceae > Oscillatoriales > Microcoleaceae > Microcoleus > Microcoleus sp. PH2017_12_PCY_D_A. The sequence continues at coordinate 7,197 of NZ_JAEQCI010000081.1, forward strand.
GTTAGTTTCATTTTGTGATGGAGATTTGTTTTGAACGAACCGCGAAGACGCTAAGGACGCGAAGGAAGAGAAGAGAAGTATGAATTATTCTGATGCTAATAATTTTAGCAATCAAGTTTTGTGTAATCGATCGTTCCGGGGACAAGTTCTGAATGGTGCGGATTTCGGCGGTGCGGATGTTCGCGGCTGCAATTTTAGTAATGCTCAGTTGGAAGGGGCGAATTTTATTGGTGCTAAAATGGGGCTTTCGGGGCGACAGATTGGTGTTTTGAGTGGCGTGGCGATCGCGATTTGTTTAATTGTGGGTGATGTTGTAACTCGGCTTATTTTGGGAACCCAAGGACAAATACCGGAGTCTCGCAGTTGGCCTTTTGTGCTGTTGCTGTACGGGGTTTTGAGTGTTGCTGGTATGGCTGGGGCGATCGCCCGCACACACCCACCAAGGTCAAAATTGGGTAGATTTGCGGGAACAATTTCTGCTATTCTATCGGGGGCTTTGTTGGGATTTTTCTATGCTGGGACTGCAACTAATAATAATTCTCAGGCTGCTCTTGTTGGAATGGCGATCGGCGGTGTGTTAATGTTTTTTGTGAATTCTCGGATTCGCCGTCAATTTGCTAAAGTTGCGATCGCAGCCGCTGGAAGTGTGGCGACTTACGGAGGAGCTTTTTTGTTTTCTGCAACTGCTAGCGCTTTTGCGAGCACTCAGAAACTGTTTTTGGGTACGTGTTTCGGCTTGCTGTCGCTGCTGTATCTTTGGTTTGCGTTTGTCTCTTTTTCTGCTATTGTTCGAGAGATTGCGAATGCTGAGGGTACTTCGTTTAGAGGGGCAAATCTCACCGGTGCTAAGTTCGATCGCACTGACATCTTGCACGATTTTTAGCAACGCTGCTCAAAGCCAGTTCCACAAGTTCCTGACTTTCTGGTGAAGTGGGCTTCTAGCCTGCACCTAACATACTCAAATAGCCCGTAATTTACACTCAAAAACATAAAAGCATCGCCCCTGACTTTTCTCAAAAAAACTCAGGGGCGATCGAATTAAAGTATTTATCTCATACAAGATATTGTTTGCAAGCTGTTGTTTTTGCCTAAACAGCTTGTGTAACGGAGAGGGAGGGATTCGAACCCTCGTTAAGTTGCCCTAAACACACTTTCCAGGCGTGCGCCTTCAACCGCTCGGCCACCTCTCCAGGGCTAAATTAATTCATTCAGCCACAGCTAAACTATCTTAGCAGAACAAATCTGATTTGGGAAGGGGGTAACGGCATAAATTTGTTGTTTAATATGGGTAGGGTGTCAAACGAGCGGGCAGAACTCTGCGCCCTGTGTCGCAAACCCATTCATATCAAGGATTTTGCCCCCAAGCCCAATTCTTCAATTCTTCAATTCTTCAATTCTTCAATCTAAAATCCCTATGACTCGCTCTTACACAATTAAAATTCATAACAGACAAACGGGCGATCGGCACACAGTGCGAGTACCCGAAGACCGTTACATCCTGCAAAGCGCCGAAAATCAAGGCGTAGAATTGCCCTTTTCCTGCCGCAACGGGGCTTGTACAGCCTGTGCGGTGCGCGTCAAGTCGGGACAACTGCACCAGCCTGAAGCAATGGGACTTTCTGTGGAACTGCAAAAAGAGGGTTATGCTTTGCTGTGCGTCTGCTATCCCCGTTCTAACGTCGAGGTAGAGACGCAAGACGAAGATGAAGTTTACGAATTGCAATTCGGCCGCTATTTCGGTAAGGGTAAAGTGAAAGTCGGTTTGCCGTTGGATGAAGAATGATGTCAAATCCGGTAAGCTGTTGCGCCTTTGAATTGCTGGTGGGTGGCGATGCTCAAAGCCCACCCCACAAAAGAGTTTAATTGATTTTTGATACACAATTTAAATGCAAAATAGCTTCCCAATTCCCAATTCCCAATTCCCCATTCCCAAGTCCCCATTCCCCATTCCCCATTCCCCATTCCCCATTCCCAATGCTGCTTTATCGGTTATTTGCGATCGCCCTTTGCGTGTTGTTAGCTAGCTGCCAAAAACCCGAAATGCCCCAAGGTACGATAGCCAAAGTAGAAAGGGCTATCAGCGGTCAAACAATCGAAGTTATCAGTACAGCCGACAAAATCGCCTTATTAGAACAAATCAGGCTGATTGGGATTGATGCACCCGATTTAAAACAGCAGCCTTGGGGAGAAGCAGCGAAACAAAGATTAGAACAGCTAATTGGGGGGAAAGAGGTATTGTTAGAATCAGACATCGAACCCAAAGACCAGTTCGATCGCAAACTAGCGTATTTGTGGCAAGATAAAATTTTGCTCAACGAACTGCTAGTCAAAGAAGGTTATGTTTTGGCCTCCGTGCGATCGCGCAATACCAAATATCGACAGCGGCTCGCTAACGCTCAAGAATGGGCGAGACTGATGGGTAAAGGCCTGTGGAATCCAGAACGAGCTTTGCGCCAAACTCCCGCAGAATTCCGACAGCAAAATCAGAAATAGTCATTAGTCATTAGTCAGTAGTCATTAGTCATTAGTCATTAGTCATTAGTCATTGGGGATTATTGTTCCCAATGCTATCTTCCTTCTTATCTCTTTCTTCGTGTCCTTCGCGTCTTCGCGGTTCGTTATTACTTCTTACTTCTTACTTCTTCCTTCTTCCTTCTTACTTCTTACTTCTTCCCAATGACAGACAATCAACTGCAAAACTACTTAGAAATAGCCACCGAAGCAGCCCTCGCCGCTGGTTCTGTCCTGCAATCTTTCTGCGGTAAATTAGAAAATATTCAAGAAAAAGGTCGCTCGGGCGATTTAGTCACAGAAGCTGACAAAGCCTCTGAAGCTGTCATCTTAGAAATTCTCGGCCGCCACGTACCGGAACACGCTATCCTCGCTGAAGAATCGGGCAAATTAGGGGATGCAACTAGCAAATACCTGTGGGCGATCGACCCTTTGGACGGTACAACTAATTACGCTCACCAATATCCTTTTTACGCTGTGTCGATCGGACTTTTAATCGACGGCATACCACAAATTGGCGTAATTTACGATCCTTTTCATAACGAATTGTTTCGGGCGGGTAAAGGATTGGGCGCAACCTGCAACCGGAGGGCGATCGCAGTTTCCCAAAGTTTAGAATTGAGAACCAGCTTGCTAGTCACGGGCTTTGCATACGATCGGCGCGAAACAGCAGACAATAACTATGCGGAATTCTGTCACCTCACCCACCTCACCCAAGGCGTGCGGCGCAGCGGTTCCGCTGCCCTAGACCTCGCACATACAGCCTGCGGGCGATTGGACGGATACTGGGAACGGGGACTCTCTCCTTGGGACGTAGCAGCCGGTGTACTCATCGTGTCCGAAGCCGGAGGTCAAGTTACAGCCTATGACGGCGGTGCCTTTGAGATGAGCTCGGGTCGGGTTTTGGCGACAAACGGCAAAATACACGCCGAACTCAGCGGCGCGCTGCTAGCAGTTGGGCCCTTATCTTCCTGGAGGTAGCGCTTCGACAGCAAGGGCTCAGGGATAGTACGGGGGTCACAACCCCTTAAGTCAGGCTACATTAAAGAATAGTCAAAAGTCAGGAAAGCGAGAGTAAAAGTTATGTCTTTTGAAATGACAAAAGGGCTGTTCAAGTACGACTTTACGGATCAGCACGCAATTTTGGGAATTCCCTTAGACGCAGAGTTTAACGACATCCGCAAGCGCTACATGAAAATCGCCCGCCGCTTGCATTCGGATACTTGCTCTTTTGAAGACTCAGCCGATAAAGAGTGGGCAAACCAATTTTTGTCAAAAGTGGTCAATCCGGCTTACAACAAATTCTCTAAGGAAAGCGATCGCAAAGAATACAACCTGCTATTAACAGCCATCGCTAAGCGCGTCGCTAAAGAACAAGCAAAAATGCAAGTCGAAAGCGCAGCAGCCAAAGAGTTAGCTACCGCTAAAGATTTGGAAGAAGCTTATAAAACAGCAGTTGGCAAACTGGCTCTCAAGCAGTACGAATCGGTTCAGGAAACGCAAGATGCGATCGATCAAATTAGCGAACTTAACATGGTTTACCTGCTGCGAAAAGAGCGGCTTGGCGGTGTGGTTGGCACCGGTGTGCGCCCAAAAGAACCCATCGGCTGTGAGGTTGGAACTACGCCCGCAACAGCCGCAAACCAAACTACCACAGTAACAAAAGCCGCACCAACCACAGCAACAAAACCATCAACCCCAGCCACCGCAACTCCACCGCCACCGCCCAAAGACAAACCAAAAGACGACTCGCTGGCCGATCGATCTTGCGTCCGAGCTCAAGGATTCATGGACAGCAAAAATTACGCCAAAGCAACTTTGGAGTTAAAAGAAGCCCTGAAGCGCGATCCGAAACACAGCAAAGCCCACGCTTTGTTAGCAATGTGTTACCTTCAACAAAATCAAGCCACAATGGCAAAACTTGAGGTGCAAAAAGCTTTGGCATCAAATCCTCAAGAAGCGACGGCTTTGGAGGTTAAGAAAAAGCTGGAACAAGCTTCCGCAAAGGATAAAAAAAGTGACGAGAAACCGGGATTTTTTGCAAGTTTGTTTGGCGGGAAGAAGAAATGAGAAGTTGTCTGTTTTAAGTCTTGAAGAGTTTAAAAGTGGTGAATTGCACAGATGTGGAGTGAGAACCAGCAAAACAATCAAGACTTGGCGATATTAAATTCGGTAACATCGGAATTATACCGCGCCGTGCGATCGTGCCGAAGAGCTCTTCGGCACGATCGCACGGCAGGGGGAAAATTATTATTCCGATGCCAAGGTCAACGATATGATATGATGTCCGGTAAATTAACCGCAATCAAGGTGTTCGATCGTTCGGAATGCAAGTCCTCTGATTTGGAAGCGGACTGAAGTCCTCACTACAAACCTGCAAGTCCTCTGATTTGGAAGCGGACTGAAGTCCTCACTACAAACCTGATTTGGAAGCGGACTGAAGTCCTCACTACAAACCTGATTTGGAAGCGGACTGAAGTCCTCAAGTCCTCACTACAAACCTGATAATGGTTTTTTTACCTGACAGAATATGACGGCTTAATTTGTAAAAGTCGAATATTAAGGTTGCCTCGTTTGGCTTTAACAACGTCCGCTAAAGCTAAGCTTCTAAGGTCAATCTAAAATCTAAAGTCTAAACTCTAAAATTGATATGGTTCACCAACCCCCATCGGGTGCAAGAGATTTATTGCCCCTTGACGTTGCTCAAAAAATTGCGATCGAACGGCGCTTGCAGCAGGTTTTTCACCGCTGGGGCTATCACCGGATTATTACTTCTACTCTAGAGAGGCTGGAGACTTTGATGGCTGGGGGCGCGATCGACCGATCGACCTTAATTCAACTCCAAGATGCCGAGGATGGAGAACTCGGCTTGCGGCCGGAATTGACAGCATCCATCGCCCGGGCGGCTGCGATGCGGATGTCCGGGACAAGCTGGCAGCCCCAACGCCTCTACTACAACGCGAACGTCTTCCGCAAAGGCTCGGATACGGGTTCAGGCGGGCAACAGGAGTTCTATCAAGCGGGGGTAGAACTGCTGGGCGCGGGGGGAAGCGTTGCGGATGCAGAAGTGCTGCTGCTGCTGTCTGAGTGCTTGCAAAACTTAGAAATTGATGACTGGCATTTGGTGCTGGGAGAAGCGGGCTTGACTGCAACTTTGCTGGAACCGTTTGGGCCAAACGTGCGGCAAAAAGTGCGATCGGCGATCGCAAATCTCGATCGCATAGCCTTGGAAACTTTGCCGCTGTCGGACGAATTGCGAGAAAGAGCTCTGCTGTTGTTTGACTTGCGCGGCCGCCCAGAAGATGTATTGGAGATTGTGGCGAAGCTGGATTTAGATGTGACGCAGCAAGCCGCATTAAATGAACTCAAAAGTGCGATCGAACTGCTGGAAAAATGCCAAGCAAAAATCCCCAATTTGAAATCTCACATCCACCTCGATTTGAGTTTAATTCAAACCTTTGACTATTACACAGGAATAGTGTTTGAAGTTGTCAGCAGCAGCAAGAGCGGACAGCGAGTTTTAGGACAAGGCGGACGGTACGACCAACTGTTGGGACTGTTCGACCCGCAAGGGCAAAATTCCCCCGGCATCGGCTTTTGTCTGAACATTGAAGATTTGCACCAAGTTTTGCTAACAGAGGGTCAATTGCCCGCAGAGACAGCAGCCAGCGAATGGTTGGTAGTGCCTCAAACACCGGAAGCGGCAGCAGCGGCCTTTGATTATGCCCGCAAAATCCGAGAGTCTACTCACCTAGTGCGGGTGGAGATAGATTTAGAGATTAGGGAGACAGAGGAGGCTGCTAGAGACTACGCGCGCGATCGTAGAATTGGTCAAATTGCTTGGGTAAATGCCGAAGGCGTCCCAACAATTGAAACAGTAAACTAAGATTTGTTTGAAACCTAATTCATAAGCTCGTGTCCAACAAATTACCAGCAATAAAAACGGTTCGTAGTCAGGACTTCAGTCCGCAAAAAACCAAAAGAATAAAATTCTAACAAGGTTCGTAGTGAGGACTTCAGTCCGCATAAAATCCGAGGACTAAAGTCCTCACTACGAACCAATTGTATTGTTATAGTTAGAAAGACATGATATAATGTCCAATCCAAAATCTAAAATCTAAAATCTAAAATAGAAACATGGCGCACACTATCGTTACAAATATCTGCGAAGGAGTTGCTGATTGCGTCGGCGCTTGTCCAGTTGCTTGCATTCACCCCGGCCCCGGGAAAAACGTCAAAGGTACCGATTGGTATTGGATTGATTTTGATACCTGCATAGACTGCGGTATTTGTTTGCAGGTGTGTCCAGTCGAAAATGCGATCGTCGCAGATGAACGGCCAGAATTGCAGCAAACTCCTGCTTGATTGCATTAATTAAATTCATCTGTAAGGTGCGCAATGCGCACCCTACATTTTTTGAACCGCAGAGGACGCAGAGGACGCAGAGAAGAAGGGTGAGAAATAGCGGAGAAATCTAACGTTTACAAATCTAAGTGCAGGTAATTAAATATGCTACTTTTAGATCCAAAAACCCTCGAACCAGCCACCGAACAGCGCATTATTTTATATGATGTGACTTGGGGACAATACGTGCAACTTTCCGATATGTTTGCCGACGAATTTCCCAGGATGACTTACTTAGAAGGAACGTTAGAAATTATAATGACGACTTCGCCCGAACACGAAAGACTCAAAAAGATTATTGCCCGATTAGTCGAAACCTATGCAGTTGAAAGGCTAATTAATCTCAACGGTTACGGAAGTGCTACATTTCGCCGCGAAGTTGTAAGACGGGGTGCGGAACCAGACGAGTGTTACTGTATGGGTTTACTGGCAGAAGTGCCGGATATTGTGATAGAAATTGCTCTAACTAGCGGCGGTGTTGACAAACTGGAGGTTTATCGCGGTTTGCAGGTTCCTGAAGTCTGGTTTTGGGCGAATGACCAATTTTCTCTTTACCACTTGCGAGAGTCGGGTTACAAGTTAATTTCCAGTAGTGAATTTTTGCCGGAGTTAGACTTTTCTGTGTTGAGTCAATATGTCGGATATGATAACCAGACTCAAGCTGTGATTGCTTATAGAACTGTTTTACAAACAGCTAGAGAAATCCCCAATCAATTATAAAATATTCCCTTCCCTTCTCCTCTCTTCCTTCGCGTTCTTAGCGCCTTCGCGGTTCGTTTAAAAAAAGCCTATAAAAAAATGCAAAATATTGCACTTACCCCCGAACAAATATTATCCATCCGCAGCCACGGCGAAAGCGCTTATCCCGAAGAATGCTGCGGCTTGTTATTAGGTACAATCACTGACGATATTAAAACTTTAGTAGAAGTTTTGCCGGCTGATAATGCTTGGAGTGCCGAAGCCCAGGAGAATTGGCCCGAACAAACAGGCTTGACAGAAAGACGCAGATATGCTATTAAGCCAGAAGATATGTTGCGGGCGATGAAACACGGGCGCGATCGCAATTTAGAGATCGTCGGCATCTACCATTCTCACCCGGATTGTGCCGCAGTGCCCTCGGAGTGCGATCGCAAAATGGCTTGGGCCCAATACTCTTACATCATAGTATCCGTGCGGCAAGGCACTTCAGAAGACCTCCGCAGTTGGAGTCTTGACGCAGAGGGCAACTTTCAAGCAGAGGAAATTCTCGCGATCGAACCGACTCAGATTAAGAAATAATTAGTAAAAATAACAAACAGGTAAAAATGCGAAAGATTCAGATAGGATATAATTCAAAATCGGGACTATAGAGAATATCATGCTAAATCCTAATCTGGACGAGATCCAGCTCAACAAACAAGAATACGAACGCTACTCTCGCCACCTGATCCTGCCAGAAGTTGGATTGGAAGGGCAGAAGCGTCTCAAAGCAGCCAGCGTGCTCTGCGTCGGTACGGGAGGACTCGGTTCGCCGCTGCTGCTGTATTTAGCCGCCGCTGGTGTTGGCCGCATTGGGATTGTAGACTTTGATGTTGTAGACCATTCTAATTTGCAGCGCCAAGTAATTCACGGCACTTCTTGGGTTGGAAAGCCGAAGATTGAGTCGGCTAAAAATCGGATTTTAGAAATCAATCCTTTTTGTCAAGTTGATTTGTACGAGACTAACGTTTGTTCCGAAAATGCGATCGACATTGCGACTCCCTACGATATCATCATCGACGGTACCGACAACTTTCCGACTCGCTATTTAATGAACGACGTTTCAGTGCTTTTAAACAAGCCCAACGTCTACGGTTCCATCTTCCGATTTGAAGGACAAGCAACAGTTTTCAACTACGAAGGCGGCCCGAATTACCGCGATTTGTACCCCGAACCCCCGCCTCCAGGGATGGTTCCTTCCTGTGCTGAAGGCGGCGTTTTAGGCGTTTTGCCTGGAGTAATTGGCTGCATTCAAGCAACGGAAGCTATCAAAATTATCTTAGGTCAAGGCACAACTTTGAGCGGCAGATTGTTGCTGTACAACGCCCTAGACATGACATTCCGCCAGTTGAAATTGCGGCCGAATCCAGTACGACCGGTAATTGAAAAGTTAATCGATTACGAACAATTCTGCGGCATTCCTCAAGCTAAAGCCGAGGAAGCCCAACAACAGAAACTTCCTGAGATGACTGTCACGGAACTTAAAAAGTTAATTGACAGCGGCGCCAAGGATTTTGTATTGTTAGATGTTCGCAATCCTAACGAATATCAAATTGCTCAAATTCCTGGGTCAGTTTTGGTTCCTTTACCGGATATCGAACAAGGCGCAGGTGTTGCGAAGGTCAAGGAATTGTTGAACGGGCACCGCTTGATTGCACATTGCAAAATGGGCGGCCGTTCTGCGAAGGCTTTGGGGATTTTGAAGGAAGCGGGAATTGAGGGAATTAATGTTAAGGGCGGGATTACTGCTTGGAGTCAAGAAGTAGATTCGTCCGTTCCTCAATATTAAGATATCCCGGCGATTGAAATCGCGGCGATACGGCCCCGGCGATTGAAATCGCGGCGATACAGACAAAACCCACCTCCGCGGGTTGAAGATATCCCGGCGATTGAAATCGCGGCGATACGGACAAAACCCACCTCCGCGGGTTGAAGATATCCCGGCGATTGAAATCGCGGCGATACAGACAAAACCCACCTCCGCGGGTTGAAGATATCCCGGCGATTGAAATCGCAGCGACACGGACAAAACCCACCTCCGTGGGTTGAAGAAAACCGGACATCTCACTCAAATTATGTCATTTTCTTCAGTCCGCGGAGGCGGACATCGTTTGTGTCGCCGCGGTTTCAACCGCCGTCTCATCTTCGCTTAATTTTACCCAGTAGATTCTTAGAATTGGCCCCCAACATAACCAAAGACCAAACCACAACCCCCGCGCCGATACTAATCAACAATACCAACGCAAAAGAATTAATTCCCACCTTCAGGAAAGGCAAAGCAACCACCTGATTCGGCGGGTCTTGTTTAATCAAATAAGGAGAACTGCCAGCAACTACCCCGGCGACTCCCAAACCAAAGCCCACAGCTTGAATCGTGACTTCTAATTTCGCATCCCGATAAGCTTCCTCAATGGCGACAACTCCTCGAATTGCTTCCATTGCTTTGTCTAGCAAGCCGGTGCCGTGGGTGAAGTAGCCTAAGTCGGCTTTGATTTGTGCTTGAAACTGCGGCGAGGTTTCTTTGCTGAATAATTCGAGAAAGCTTAAATCATAGTCAGTTTCATTGTATTTCTTCCGGGATTTTAAGTCAAGACTTATCTGATATAATTTATCTTGGTAGTTTTTGGCGTTAATTGCGATCGTATTTTGGCGAAATTCCAAATCCATCAGCAACCGGGCATACTTCACAGCGCGCGGCGGCATATCGATTGTCTGACGTTCCAGACGTTCTAATTCCTCTTCCTTTAAACCCGCACCTTTCAATTGTCGCTGCTGGGCTTCGTCTTGCCGCAAATACTTAAAAGTATTGTCAATATCGAGTTCAATTTGTTTGTATTCCTCGCGAGTCACAAAGTAAAGTTTGCGGCTATCGCGATAAGCGCGAATAATCTTATTTCGGTACAAAAACAAATCCATAAAATCACTGTACCGCGTCTCATCCCAGATTTCATCAGTTGCAGAACTGTTGAAAAACCAGACTATAATGTTGTACTCAGTATCTTGGCGACTGGGATTGCCGTATTCTAAAATTGGGCTGCCGAACAACTCGCCTTGACGGTAAAAAGTCGGCTGATTTTCACCGGAAATAAACTTTTCTAGACACTGTTGGGCTAATTTTTTCAGAAACTGCGAATCTTCCCGCGCCGCCTGATTTTGTTCTATACTCAGCCAAGCTGTAAGCAGCAGAGTTTGCCCGAAATAGCTTTGCACAAAATCCGGCAGCAAGCAGTTATCGGGATTAAATTCTTTGAAGATGCTAACATCGACAGCGGGCGTTTTAATGTTGTTAACTTTTTCGGGCACGCGAATTTGTAAACCCAAAGCGTAGCTGTCATCAATCCGCAGCGGTTGGGCGAAACCTTTGAGATTAATTTGTTGGTTTTCGTTGGAAATGTTCTTATCAAAGGGTAGAGAATTGCGGTTGCCAACAACTTGTTTATTAATCAGGTCAACTCGCCATCCGAGAGGTTCGTCTTTCTTGGATAAATAGCTGCCGCTGAATGCCTTACCGACTGCTAATTTAGCTTGCAAAATCTCATCGCACTTCTGCCACAAACGGGCTAATTCCACAGGGGAATTTGACTCTGATTCTAGGGCGTTGCAGAGGTGAAAGGCAAACAAATAGACGTTGGGGGCATAAATTTTGCTACTTGGAGTCATTGCTGGTATCTGATTGATTATTTACTGCGATTTGTTGAAGCTTTTGGTAGCTATCTTCAATGCTGGTACGCAGAGTTTGAGTGATATTGGTTAGTGGCGGTGTTGTACTTGGGGTGGGTTCGCCCGCGTCGTCGATTTCTTTCCGCAGACAATCTCTTAATGCGTCTCCCAATCCATTCTTGCCACACCACTTGCTGATAGTGAAAGCAATGGGAAACAATTCCTCATCTGCGGATTCTGCTATTTCTTCCTCTAATTGGGGTAATTTTTTCCAGGCTGTCGGCATGAAGATACTCGGATTTTCGTGCAGCCATTTGAGAAAGATAGCGATCACTTTTTCAGGTTCCATTGTAATTACTCCCGCGATTAAAAAATATAAATTTGTAGGGGCGGGTTTCACCGACAATAATTGCCTGAAATCGACAATCTCTCAAACCCGCCCCCACCCAACGAAAAATCATCACCTACATTTTAACATTCGATGCAAATTTCAGGTTGATGTGGGTTATTGGTGGGGTGGGGCGGGTTTATCTAGATTGTTGGTCATCGTTATATATTGTTGGTAAAACCCGCCCTACAAAATCCTGATGGCACGCCTAACTTAATATCCCGTCGCACAGAATGCCGCCCAATATTTCGGCTCGCGGAACGGCTGTTCCTCACTCGAAGACGCTAACCACAATTCCACACTTTGCCCAGATTTTTTATCTAAATTTAACAATCTTACCCAAACTCGAAAATCCTCCTCACTCACCCCGCGCATCCAGTTTTGCGCGGCATTCAAAGCGAGTGCTACTGAATCTGCATCCGGCAATTCCTGATAAAATTTAATCATCAAAATTGCTGTGGCAAAATCATCGACAGCCCACAGACTGCTGACAACATTCATGCTACCCGCATACAAGAAGCCACTGGGTAAACCAATGTATTCATCGGTCATTGCGGTTGAGTCGGTTAACCCGGTTTCGCAGGCGGAAAGTGTGACGAGATTGCACTGCGGTAACTGCAATTCGGCAAAGATTTCTCGCAGGGTGAGGCATTTTTCTGGGATGGCTTTTCTGCCGCTGCGTAGGGTGACATAGCGCTTGGTTTCTAGCCGGTCTCCCTCTAGCCCCCCTTCAGCAAAGGTATTTTCTTCTAGCCCCCCCTTACTAAGGGGGGGTTGGGGGGGGTTAATTTCTAATGTTGGTTCCAGGGAATCGGCTAAGACTAGGGATGACAGCAGCGGATTGTCAAAGTTGAATACGCCGTGACAGGAAAAGTGCAGGTAGCTGGTGTTTGAGAGGTTTTCTCGGTTGTCGTTGAGGGCGGTTTTTGTGGCTTGTTTTTTGAGTAAAATTTGATGGGGATTGAATCGGGTTTTGATGGTTTCTACTTCCATATCCGCGTTGAATAAGTCTTCGGTGGGATTCTGGAGGGCGAATAGTTGTTGCTGATTTGGTGGGGGGGAGTTTCTGGTGGTGATGCGATTTTTTACGAGTTGCAGAAGTTGCAAGCTGGGGGCGTATTTCACGCCGGCGGGGAAGCCGTCGAGGAGGTATCCGCGAAAGTTGGTTTTTTGTTTAAATCGGGTTTCTGAGGTGAATGGTAGGGCGTGGAGGGGGAATAAGTGCAGGTAGCGGTGGGGTACTAGGATTAGTTGTTTGCAGTTGGGGGATATGTGGGCGATTATCTCGTTTAGTCGCAGGATTTCTGAGAGTTTTTCGAGTTTTTGGGATAGGGTGTTTTGCCAGGTTTGGTTGGTGTTTTTGTCGCGGTATTCGTCGAGATAGTTGTTTTTCCAGGTTTCTAATTCGGCTATTTCGGTTGTGGTATATGTGAGTGGTTTTATGCTGTCGCGGGTGATGATAAATGCAAATCCACCCGTAGGGGCGGTGCCCCCGTGCCCGCCCCCGCCGATGTACCATTCTACGATCGCTGTTTCGGTGTTTAAGGTTTGTTGGAATTGGGTGATGTCTATGGGTTCGACTTTCTGAGTTAGGGAGAATTCTGGTTCTCGCTGTTTTATCTGTTCTAGCAGTTGTGCTAGTTGCTGTAATGTTGTTTCTAATTTGGCTTTTTGTTGTTGGAAAGATTCGGGGCTGAGACTGCGGGTTTGGGTTGTGCGTTGTGAGGGAGAGTCATCTGGAACCCCCCCCGGCCCCCCCTTGGTAAGGGGGGGAGAAAGAGGAAGAGGAGATGGGGTTTCTGTTTCTAGGAGTTGTTGGGAGGTGGCGATTTGGCGGCGCAGGTTTTGGAGTTGCTGTTTTTCGGTGTCGGTGGCTGTTTTGGGGTAGATTTCGCTGTTGGTGAAGAGTTCGACTAGGTAGCGGGATTTGCTGCGTTCTACAGTTTGGACTGCTTTGTGATATTGTTGGTGATTGATGCAGGATTGCATCATTTTTTCGTAGATGTTGAGGTTTTCTTCTATTATTTGTCGTTTGCGGGTTTGGGATGTTACCCACTCGCGGGTTTGTTCGACTGCTTCGATGGCTTTTTCGTAGCCGAAGATGGCTGTTTCCCACAAACTTTCTCTCCATCCTAAATTGCCTAAGTTACGGCCTGTTTGCAGACAGTAAAGGGGTAAAGTTGTAGGAGTGCGGAATTCTAAAGCTACTTCATAACATTTAATCGCCCTTTCTATATTCTCTCCCCTGTCTCCCTTGATTCTGTCAAAGTAAGCATTTGCCAAATTATTTTGAGTATCTGCCCATTTTTCGGGAAAAGCTTCGTGGGTACGAACTTGTAAAGCTGCTTCATAAAATGCGATCGCCCTTTCTAAGTTATCGCCTTTGTCTCCCTTGATTCTGTTTCTGTAAGCAGCCGCCAAATTATTTTGAGTGTCTGCCCATTTTTCGGGAAAAGCTTCGCGGGTGCGGACTTGTAAAGCAGCTTCATAAAATGCGATCGCCCTTTCTAAATTATCACCTTTGTCTCCCTTGATTCTGGAATAGTAAGCAATTGCCAAATTATTTTGAGTGTCTGCCCAATCTTGGGGAAAAGCTGCGCGGGTGCGAACTTGTAAAGCTGCTTCATAAAAAGCGATCGCCCTTTCTAAATTATCGCCTTTGTCTCCCTTGATTCTGTTTCTGTAAGCTTCTCCTAAATTATTTTGAGTGTCTGCCCAATTTTCGGGAAAAGCTTCGCGGGTGCGAACTTGTAAAGCTGCTTCATAAAATGCGAGCGCCCTTTCTATATTCTCATCTTTGTCTCCCTTGATTCTCTGGCTGTAAGCAGTCGCCAAATTATTTTGAGTGTCTGCCCAATTTTCGGGAAAAGCTGCGCGGGTGCGGACTTGTAAAGCTGCTTCATAAAATTTAATCGCCCTTTCTAAATTATCACCCCTATCTCCCTTGATTCTCTTCGTGTAAGTAGCAGCCAAATTCTTTTGAATCATTGCCCAATTTTCGGGAAAAGGTTGGCGGGTGTAAACTTGTAAAGCTGCTTCATAAAATTTAATCGCCCTTTCTAAATTCTCACCTTTGTCTCCCTTGATTCTGGAATAGTAAGCAATTGCCAAATTATTTTGAGTCATTGCCCAATCTTCGGGAAAAGCTTGGCGGGTGCGAACTTGTAAAGCTGCTTCATAAAATTTAATTGCCGTTTCTAAATTATCACCTTTGTCTCCCTTCATTCTCCGGCTGTAAGCAGCACCTAGACTATTTTGATTTATAGCCCACTTTTCTGAGTAAGCTGCGCGGGTAAAAATAGTTAATCCTATATCCAGACAAGCAATCGCAATCTCTATGTTGCTTCTCCGACTGCCTTGCTGAAGACTTGAAAATGCGTTATTTAAATTGTATAATATTTGCGCACGATTTTTTGCTTTGTCTGCATCGAAGTTGGGCAGTGTTTCTGTTGCCCACTCTCGCAAATATTCGGCAAAATCATCGTCTAATAATTCTAGATTGGCTTGCAGGATGGCGGTTTGTTCGTCGCTGTCCCAGGTGAGGAGAGATTCAATCAGGGTGAGATAGGCTTGGCGGCGTGGTTGGTTCATTTTTTGCTACCCATGTTTGTATAATTTTACATTTGTTATGTGGAAAAAACAAGGGATTTTTGAGATAATTTGAGGTTTTCATTTTGAACCGCAGATCGAGGCGGATGGACGCGGATGAACGCAGATGTAAGCGCCCAGAAATAACGCGCTTTCCCGAAGTCCGGCGGGGGTTAAAACCCCCGCCTCAAAGCGAAAGTCCTCTAAAGAGGACTGAAGAACTCATTAGTCCTCTTCAGAGGACTTTCGCTATTAGCCAGGGGTTTTAACCCCTGGCGGACTTTCGGGAAAAACCCAGACTAACCCAACCCTTCAACCAACAGATTGCGAGCACTTTCCAACGCTTCCTGCAACTTACTAGCATCGCGTCCTCCAGCCTGCGCCAAATTCGGCCGCCCGCCGCCTTTTCCGCCGCAAATTTGAGCAATTCCCCCGATAAACTTGCCAGCTTGCAATCCTTTCTTATTGACTTCTGGACTAAAAGCAGCCACCAAACTTACCTTATCCGGTTCAGGAATTGATGCCAAAACAACCGCAGCATTTCCTAATTTTTGCTGCAATCTTTCGGCCGCAGTTTTCAGCGCTTCTGCATCCACATCTCCTAATTGAGCTACAATGATTTTGAATTCGCCGAGATCCTCAGCCGCATTTAACAACTGGTCAGATTTTGCGATCGCCAATTCGGACTTCACAGCCGCCAACTGCTTCTGAGTATCCTTCAACTCATTCTGCAAATTAGTAATCCGGTTGGGTAACTCTTCCGGCTTCGCCTTAAATCGATCGCCCAAATCGCGCACAACCCTGTCTCGCACGTTCAAATAATCCAAAACAGCCTGGCCCGAAACCGCCTCAATCCGGCGAGTACCAGCCGCAACCCCCGCTTCGGAAACAATCTTAAACAGCCCGATTTCAGCCGTATTGCTGACGTGAGTCCCCCCGCACAATTCCATCGAAACCCCGGGAAAATCGATTACCCGCACGATGTCGCCGTACTTCTCGCCAAACATGGCTGTGGCGCCTTTTTCTCTGGCTTGGGCGATCGGCATTTCTGCAACTTCCGCAGCGTGAGCCTCAGCAATCCAACTATTAACTAAATCCTCAATTTTCTCCAACTCTTCTGCTGTCACAGCGCGCGGAGAATTGAAATCAAACCGCAATCTGTCCGACGATACCAGGGAACCCGCTTGCGAAATTGAACCATCCACAATTTCCCGCAAAGCTGACTGTAATAAGTGAGTTGCTGTGTGGTTGGCTTGAATTCGGCGGCGGCCGCTATTGTCAATTTTTGCAGTCAGACTATCCCCAACTTTCAGCGTTCCCCGTTCTACAAAGCCGAAATGCACGAAGAAATCCGACTCTTTCTTCACATCATCAACTCTCACCAACAAACCATCACCATTTTCTCCTGTTTTCAAATAACCTTTATCCCCAAGTTGTCCGCCGGATTCTGCATAAAACGGAGTTTGGTTCAACACAACTTGTACCTCAGTTCCCGCTGCGGCTGATTCTACAGATTTGCCGTCTACCAATAGCACCTCAACCTGAGCTAAAATCGACTGTTCGTCATAGCCGACAAACTCTGTTCCGTCAATTGTTTCAGCCAACTTATCCAAAGAACCCTGCACGGTTAAATCGATTGTTTGGCGAGCATCTTTAGCGCGAGTTTGCTGTTCCTTCATCGCCGCTTCAAAGCCGTCCAAATCGACAGTAATTCCCTGTTCTTCAGCAATTTCTTGTGTCAGTTCTAAGGGGAAACCGTAGGTATCGTAAAGGGTGAAAGCATCTTGACCGCTGATTTGTGGGTTTGCTTGCTGTTTTGTGCGATCGACAATTTCCTCAAGCAGCTTCTCTCCCCGTTCCAAAGTCTTGAGAAACTGCGCCTCTTCCCTTGCCAATTCTGCCTTAATTTGAGCTTCCCGCGATCGCACGTTCGGATAAGCAGCTTCCGAAAGGGCGATCGCACTTTCAGCCACCCGCACCGTAAACTCGCCCTGAATTCCAATCAGCCGCCCGTGGCGCACCACCCGGCGGATCAACCGGCGCAAAATGTAACCGCGCCCCACATTTGACGCGCGAATTTCGTCTGCAATCATGTGTACCACAGCCCGAATGTGGTCGCCAATTACTTTCAGCGAAACCTTGACATTTTCATCGCTATTGTGGTAATCAATTCCGGCAATTTCCGCCGCCGATTGAACGATCGGAAAAATCAAATCTGTTTCGTAATTGTTAGGGACTTTCTGGAGGATTTGCGCCATCCGTTCCAATCCCATCCCAGTATCAATATTTTGATTTTGCAGCGGTGTTAAATTGCCCTCTGCATCTTTATTGTACTGCATGAAAACCAGGTTGTAGAATTCAATAAACCTGCTATCATCTTCGAGGTCAATATTGTCGCCTCTTTCTGGGTGGAAATCGTAATAAATCTCGGAACAAGGGCCGCAGGGGCCTGTGGGGCCTGATTGCCAGAAATTGTCTGCTTCTCCCATGCGCTGAATTCGATCGCCCGGAATGCCAATTTCATCGCGCCAAATCGCAAAAGCTTCGTCATCTTCGCGGAAAACGCTAACAACTAAATTGGACGCTGGTAAACCGAAAACCTCCGTAGAAAGTTCCCAAGCCCAAGCAATTGCCTGTTTCTTGAAATAATCCCCGAAACTGAAGTTCCCCAACATCTCAAAAAACGTGTGGTGGCGGGCGGTGCGGCCGACGTTTTCGATGTCGTTGGTGCGGATGCACTTTTGCGAAGTCGTGGCGCGCGGTGATTCGGCGGTGCGCTGTCCGAGAAATATCGGCTTAAATTGTAGCATTCCGGCGATCGTCAGCAACACTGTCGGATCTTCCGGCACCAAAGAAGCACTCGGCAGGATTTTGTGTCCCCGCTGGGCGTAAAAGTCGAGGAATGTTTGGCGGATTTGACTGCCGCCCAGAGACTTAGGAGTAATAGACATGACAAAAACTGTTAAGTATGTAAAGATGTAGCAGCAATAGAACTCAATACGCTTCAGTTAATAGTGTTTATTGCCCGGAGATCCCCCTCGCATCCCCCTTAAAAAGGGGAGTAGGGGTTGACTTTGAGAAAACTCTTGTCCCCCCCTTTTTAAGGGGGAGTAGGGGGCAAGCTAAGGGGGGATCGGGCTTAGCCCAAGCGTATTGCAATAGAACTTACATCTATGTGGATATTTATATCATTATACTTAGTAATGTAAAGACCTATCAAGTTTTACAAATTGTGCTTTACTCCTCCCAAAGGTCGTGCTAACTTAACAATAGACACCGGGACAGAAAGAAACAGGAGGTCGCTATATTTAGCCCGTTCAGCGGGAACCCCCTCTCGATAATTTTTAATTTGGGGTGGGATGAAAGCCAGGTTTGTGAAAAATGGAAGGTTGACCGATTCCGTAGGACAGGGAAATCTTCACAGCTTGAACAAACAATCCTTGATATATTGGAAAGACAGTGGGGCTGGACGTGTTCCTCACTATAAAACGCCGTAGAGAGAAACATTTTGGAGTATCTCGAAGGAAGATCTAGATATCCTTAACAGGACTCAGATGCCTACAACATATTGCTTGCAATTGATGTAGGAGCGTCACAAGCAAAGTTCAAGGATATAGACATGGTGTCTCCGGTCTAGATTCCCAGGCGCGGCAGAAATTAACCAAACACAACTTGGAATAGTGGCAAAACTGCCGATCGCGCAGTCAAGCCAAACCGCAGTCGAGTCAGACTTATTGTGTTTGCGGATTAAAAGTAAAGCTGCACAAGTTGTAAACCCTAGTAAGCATATTGTTCTCTACCGGAAACACATCTCGTTTGTTAGAAAATCAAAGATTCTTATATTATTGGGTCTGGTCGCTGTCGATCGGGCCCTACGCTTTTTTATAGGGGAAGAGGGGGACAGAGGGAAGAATCCCGATGCAAGCATCTGTGCGCCAGCTCTTATAGTGCTGTCTCGCTCGCTTGCAAAACTCACTTCGAGCGTCTGGCTCTATTCGTGCTATCCGGCTCGGAGTCCTGTGAAACAGCGATCGATCGAGCTTTTGAGTTATATCTTATACATAGCGAGCGATCGTCCCCGCCCGCTTTTTGCCGCGGCCCCGGCGCTGTGGCACTAGGCAAGGTCAAAGATGCGATATCATTGAAAAGTCTGTGCAAGATATTAAAACCTACCTCGCTATCTGGGTGATAGCCTACAATTGAGGAGCTTGCTGCAAGGCAAGGATAGCAAACCGCTATTTTCCGGAGCCTGGTTGTAGCTCCGATGATTGCCTCCAACAACCTGAATTTCAGGAAATTTAGAGTTAAACTTCTCAATCATCTCATCCCTGCCGCAGGGGTGGGAGTATCTAAAAGTCGAGCTGTCCCCAGTCAAAAAGCCCCTGTCTCTGACAACTGTCACCAATAACAGTAAAAGTCAGCAGCACGTCTTTTGACCCTGCTCAAACCGTTCGACTAGCAGTTTAACAAAAAATATAGTACAGTTCTTAAACTCACAATTTTAGGAGATTCGAGGTAAAATCATGGCCGAAATAACCAAAGAAGAAATGCGCGAACGGCTGGGAAATATTGACCAGATTCGCGATATAATTTTCGGGGCACAGCTTAGAGAATACGACAATCGTTTCGACAAAATAGATTCCGACTTGTCGATGATGCAGCAAGATATGCAGGCTCGCATCGAACAGGTGAAAACAGTTCTGTCCGCAGAAATGAGGGCGGCAGTTGATTCGTTAGAAAAGAAAGTTAAATCGCTCACCTTAAATACGCAAGAAGAAACCGCCGATCTCCGACAGCAAATCGATCGCGTTAACCGCAAATGCTCCAGCACCATCGAAGCCCTCGACGAGGCGATAGACAATCAAACCAGTTCCATTCGCGACGAACTCTCCCAAACCAGAGAGCGACTCTCCGAAGAAACCCGGACTTTGAAAACACAGGTTTTTGAAGAACTCGACCGGCGCTTTTCCATGCTCAGGGATGTTAAAGTTTCCAGAGATGACATGGCAGAAATTCTGTTTGAACTAGGCATGAGGCTCAAAGGAACAGAATTTGTGCCCGAACTTAAAGGCGTTGCTGATAATAAGTCAAATAACGAATTTTTGTTGCCGGAGCGCCACCATCACGGATAATAACGCATGGCTTTACCGAAAGAAAATCCGGAAGTTGAAAATCAGCTAGAGGGTTTTGTTTCTAAACCTGACGAGCCTGCTGCCTCGGCAGCAACCCAGCTAGACCCCTTGCTGAATCTGTTATTCGATCTCAAAATTATTGCTGGTTCAAAGCAGCAAAATCCCGAGCCCGAAGCTGACAGCAGTGGCAAAAACGGTCAAGCTGGGACCCTCGGCGGGTCGATCGATTTGTTAGGTATTTCCTCCCCACAGCCAGAGGAAATTTCACCGCAGCAAAATCCCGAGCCCGAAGCTGACAGCAGCGACAGAAATTTCACCGCAGCAAAATCCCGAGCCCGAAGCTGACAGCAGCGACAAAAACGGTCAAGCTGGGGCCCTCGGCGGGTTGATGGATTTGTTAGGTATTTCCTCCGCACAGCCAGAGTCCATTGCAGCCGCGTCAGAAACTGGCTCTCGCAAACCGGATTCTACTGCTTCCCCGGCTGTTGCAGGCGAGTCCAAAAGTTGGCTGTTTGCTACTCACAAACTCAACACTTCTGAACTGGAAAGAAACTATTCCTCAGCTAAAACTATAGATGTTTCCGCAGATGTTTCCGATTTGGAGAGAGAATCGCCGCCGCTACAAGAATTGCCCTTGACAATTTCTGATTCTCCCCAGCACGTACAGGGCGAAAAATCCCAGGATTCTGACACCGCTTTAGAGAATTCGCCCATTCCCCAAACTCTGGCACCACCCGCAGCCACCGCTCCGAATTCCTCAGTGTCCGGACTTTCGCAGCCATCCCAAAAAATATATGCAGATGCAAGTGTGGCATCAATTGAACCGAAGCGAGAGTCGCAAGAACAGCCGATACCACTATCGCAGCGATCGGAAATCATAGGCGATATTAAACAAGAATTCAATGAAGCCGACAGCGCCATGGGAAGGCTGCAAAATCTGATTTTTGGCTCGCAAATGTCAGATATCGAGCAACTCAAAAATCTCCTAGCAGAAACTGATTTGCCGGGGGTGTGCAATCTGCTAGCAAGCATCGACTCTAAATTAGAAAAACTGGAACACCAAATCTACGATCCACAAGAGCTGATCGCCCTAATGCTGCCTTGGATAGCAGAAATTCTCAGCCGCAAAATTGCCGATTCCAGAGAAGAAGTTGTTAATGCGATAGTCCCAATTATTGACGAAGTGATTAGGGCTAAAACTGTGGAAAACAGGCAAGCAATGAGTTCGGCGATAGGTGAGTTGCTGCCCGACGCACTTGCTCAACAAATAGAAAATTCGCCAGCGGATATTGCTCGGGCGATCGCCCCAGAAATGGGTTTGGCTATTAAAGAGCAAATTCGCCTCGATCAAGAGTCGATCGCCCAAGCCCTCGCCCCGGAAATGGGCAAAGCCATTACAGCCCAAATCGCCCTCGAACGCGACTCTATGGTGGATGCTCTCTATCCCGTCATTGGCAGTACGATCTCTAAATACATGGCAGAAGCTATTAAAACTATCAATGAAAAAGTCTCAAATAGCTTAAGCATGGAAGGAGTAGGGCGCAAAATTCGCTCCCAAGTACAAGGAGTCTCCGAAGCTGAATTAATCCTCAGAGAATCAATACATTTTACCGTCCAAGCAGCATTCTTAATTCACAAAGCATCAGGCTTGGTAATTTCCGAAGTTCAAAACTCAGAAACCTACCAGTTAGAATCAGAAATGGTAGCAGGAATGCTCACAGCTATTCGCAGCTTTGTGAACGAGTGCATCGTTCAGCCCGGAGAAATTTCGGAACTAAATCAAATTGAATACGGCGACTCCAAAATCATGCTAGAAGTAGCCGGATACTGCTACATGGCAGTCGTGATTAAAGGAGAACCGCCACAGTCGTTCATCAACAAACTGCGGCAAACAGTTAGTAATCTGATCCTTAATTACGCTAAATTAATTCACGAGTTTAACGGCGATCCCGGTACTATACCCGACTCGCTGCACCCGTTCATCCAAAATTTATTCGAGCCGCTGCAAAGGGAAAAATCAACCAAACCCCCGATCGCCATAGTCGGTATCGGTTTAGCCGCCCTCAGCTTAATCTTAGTACCTTGGGGAATTTATCAGTACCGCAGCAGCATCGACCGCCGCCTCGAAGCAAATGCCTTCGCAGCCTTAGCCTCGACTCCCGAATTAGCAGTTTACCGCTTAGATGTTGATGTCGATGGCAAAACATTAAAGCTAACCGGAAAGTTGCCCAATCAAGAATTGCGGACAAAAGCTGAAAAAATAGCCGCATCAACTGCACCTTCATTGCAATTAGATAATAAAATTGTAGCTGTAGATGTCCCCCCAGATCCAGTTTTGACGGCGGCCGAGGTGCAGCGGATCACCGCTGTTTTGAACCGCTTGTCGGGCGTTTCTATTTCTAGTCGGTATGGCGATCGCAAAGTTACAGTAGAGGGGACAGTCACCGACGGTGCAGACGCCGAGAAAATTGCTCAGTCCCTGAAGCAAATTCCCGGCGTTGAGTCAGTCGTCAGCACTGTTAAACTAGATCCGCTCAAAATTGCCACCCGCATCTACTTCGACCAAGGAACGACAACATTAGACTCAACATCAGAAGCAATCATCGCCAGTGTCAAAAGTTTCATGGATCAATATCCTCAAAAACATATTAAGATAATTGGACACAGCGATCGCACAGGGGAACTTGTCACAAATCAACGGTTGTCGCTCCAGCGTGCCGCAGCAGTGCGAGATGCTTTGGTGCGGCAAGGTGCCGATCCGAAGCGCCTCCTTGCGGTTGGCAGTCAAAATCCTCCCCCCGGCGTGGAACCCAATCAACCGCTACTTTTAAGCAGATGCGTGCTATTTGAACCAATAACTAAGACCATAAACAGCAAATAATTATGTCAGTTACTATATCTAAAAAAATGTGCATGATCGGCGACTTTGGCGTCGGTAAAACCAGTTTGATCCGCCGTTTTGTCGATCGGCAATTCAGCGACGAGTACCTCTCCACCGTCGGAGTCAAAATTTCCCGTAAAAGTATCCCATTAGAAAACACCAAACACCAGGAAGGTGTCACAGCACAGTTGCTGATTTGGGACTTAGAAGGACATACAAAATTCAAAGGAATCGCACCGACTTACTTGCAAGGAGCTAGCGGCGTTTTAATCGTTGCCGATGTCAGCCGCTCCGAAACAGTCGAGCGAATCTCCGAACACGTTAAGCTGTTTTCTTCAGTCAATCCCAAAGGGTCAATTATTGTCGCCCTGAACAAAGTAGACTTAATTGACGAAGAAAAATTGGCACTGCTAGTGGAAATCTCCCATGCGATCGGTCAAGACAAAGTAATAGCAGTTTACACTACATCGGCTAAAACAGGCAAAGACGTTGACGAAATTTTCCACAAACTAGCTTACACAATGGTAGAAGCAGTATGAACCCCCTTTTTAGAAAGCTCCTGGGCCCGCGACAAACAGAGTATCTGGTAGTAAATCACAATTTCATCATTCAAGAAACCTCCGCCGAAGTGCAGAATTATGCCGATACTCCAGGCGACGCGCTCCTCGGTACAGATGCTCGCATCAGTTTTCCCGAACTGATTGGCATTGAAAATATCCTCATGTCGATCGTGATGGGAAGGCGGCCGAGTTTTGAACTCAAAGGTATCGCTCGATTTACCGACAACAACCGCCCTTTATACTTCGATCTGTTGGCTATAGAACATGAAAACGAACAAGATATGGCAAGTAATTTGCTAATTTTGATTGAAGATACCACCGAAAAAATGGTGATGAAGCAATCCTTGATTCAGAGGGCGAATGAAGCTAATCTTTTACTGAGCGCCTTAGCCGCTTCAAAAGATTATATAGATAAAGTTATTCGCTCCATGGGCGATGCTTTGTTGGTGACAACAACATTAGGAATTATCAAAACAGTCAATCAATCGGCACAATGGTTGTTTGGGTACAGCGAAGCAGAATTGATCGACCAGCCCCTCTCACTCATAGTAGTCGAAGAAACATTGCTTTACCAAGGTCGCCACCGCTATATTTTGTCTCAAAAAGAGCTGCTAAGAGAATTGGAAGTAGCCTGCACTACTAAGTCGGGAGAAGAAATTTGGGTAGAATTTTCCTGTTCGGCAATTCAGACAGAATTAGACGGACTTTATGATTTCATCTATATCGGCAGGGACATCACAGAACGCAAGCAAAAAGACATGGAAATTCGCCGATGTTTGGTAAAAGAGCAAGAACTCAGACAACTAAAATCTCGTTTTTTCTCAATGCTTGCTCACGAATTCGGCAATCCTTTAAATACAGTATTATTTGCTACTCAAATCCTCAAAGAATACGGCGACGAAATCACCCAAGCGGAAAAACAAGAATACCTCGAACACGTTAAATCAGCATCTAAACACATGGCTCAGCTATTAGATGACGTGCGGTTGCTCAGCAGCGCCGAAGCTGGAAAACTCCAATTCAATCCCGCACCACTTGACTTGCGAAAATTTTGCAGCGAGTTAGTAGAATCAATTAAAATTAGTTACGGAAAAAATCATAGAATTAACTTTAATTGCCGAAAAGCTATTCCGCAGGCGAAAAAAACCGCTCGGGAGTCGGAGGAAACAGAACACTGGCCCGCACTGGATGCCAAATTGCTGCGGCACATCTTGACAAATTTGCTGTCAAATGCTGTCAAATATTCGCCGATCGACAGCTATATTGATTTTCAATTAAATTGTCGTCATGAAGAAGCTATATTTAAAATAAAAGATGCGGGCATTGGCATTCCTATAGAAGACCAAGAACAACTGTTTGAATCTTATTACCGGGCCCAAAATGTCGGAAAAGTACCCGGTACAGGACTGGGTTTATCCATAGTCAAGCAGTGTGTAGACTTGCACGGAGGTCAAATCGAATTTTCCAGCGATACAGGGTTAGGCACTACCTTTGTAGTCACAATTCCATTTGAAAAACAGAGGTAATACCATTTGGGAATGGGGAATGGGGAATTGGGCATAGGGCATAGGCCTCCGTGGGCATAGGCCTCCGTGGGCACGCAAGCATACCTCACTATGCTTGAGAACCGCTATAATACGATTTTCCATTTTTCGATTTTCCATTTTTCGATTTGGGAATGACCCCGCCCAAAAATGGGTACCGTGCCACGTCCGCGAGCTTGGCTGGTCGAGCCAAAAATTTTAGACAAAAGTTCGCGCTGCCAGATTCATCTGTGAAGTAAATCTCAAATCGAAAAATCTCAAATCGACCAATGACTAATGACCAATGACTAATGACCAATGACTAATGACCAATGACTAATGACCAATGACTAATGACTATCACGAACAGAGGGCGCGTTCACTATTACAAAATCCAACATGACAACCCTGTTAAAAAAACTGTTGGTTCCCCACCACTTGGAGTACCTAGCACTGGATCGAGACTTTCTTATCGAAGAGACATCTCTCAATGTGCAGCGGTTTGCCGACTGTCCCGAGGAAGTAGCGGCCGGAAACGATGCGCGCATTCCCTTTCCCGAATTGCTGGGAACTGAAGAAATTTTAATCGATATTTTTGAAGGGCGGTTGCCAAATTTTGAATTAAAAGCAATGACGCGGGTATTAGAAAATGGCTCGCGGCTTTATTTTGATATGTATATCGTCGAGTTCAGCAATGACGATAACGATAGGAGATTAATTGTATTTTTTGAAGACGTAACTGACAGGATGGGTTTGGAACAAACTCTAGTCCAGGCTACCAATGAAATGAATATTTTATTGAGTACCTTAGCGGCTACTAATAATTATGTTGAAAAAATTATTACTTCCATGGCCGAAGTTTTGTTGGTAACAACGGCTTCGGGAAAAATTAAAAAAGTCAATCAAGCGGCTCAAGATTTGTTCGGTTACAGCGAATCAGAATTAGTAGGTCAGCAAATAGACGCCCTGGCTGCTGAGGGCGCATCTTTACAAGCAGTCAGCCAAGAGCCGCCTCAACTATCTCAAACTAACACCGAAGTAATTTGCACGGCAAAAACCGGAGAAAAGCTCACAGTTTCCTTTTCCTGTACGGCGATTCCAAGTGACATGAAAAGTATTTCTGCAAATTCTGCGGCCCTCCAAGATTTTGTGTACATCGGCCGCGACATGACATACAGACAGCGAGCCCGCAAGCGAAAAGTAGCTCAGTACGTCACCACTCACATCCTCTCTACATCCGAAACAATCAAAAAAGCTCTAGAAGCAATTCTCCCCGCAATTTGCGACAGTTTGGGATGGGATACTGCCGAACTTTGGATGCCGGAAGCTGAGGAAAAATTGCTGTCAGGAAATAAGAGAATAACTGCGGTTTCCGACCCCAATTCGCTCAGGTGTGTCGCCAGTTGGACAAAAGGCTCAGTTTCCATCCCCAAATTTGCCGAATTTGCCGAACAAATGACCTGTGGATTCGGGGAAGGATTGCCCGGTCTCGTTTGGGCCAGCGGTTCGTCTCAGTGGATTGCAGATGTCACAGAAAGCGACAGTTGTCTGCGCCGAGAAATCGCCGCAGAAGAAGGACTGCACGGAGCTTTTGGCTTCCCAATTTTGGGCGACTACGAGCAGGAAAATTCTGAAAAGTCTGTGTTGGGGGTGATGACTTTTTTTAGTCGCGAAGTGCAGTGTTTTGATGAAGAATTGCTCCAGACAATGGCAACAATCGGCAGCCAACTCGGTCAATTTCTCAAGCGCAAGCAAGCGGAAATAGCTTTGCGGGAAAGCGAAGAACAATTACGAGACTTATTTGAAAATGCTACTGATTTAATTCAAAGTATTGGATCCGACGGTCATTTTTTGTATGTAAATCGGGCTTGGCGGGAAACTCTGGGCTACAGCGAAGCCGAAATTGCTCAACTGACTGTTTTTGAGATCATTCATCCCAACAGTTCCCCAGAGTCGATGGATATATTATATCAAGCTTTTACGAAAAAAACTGTTAATGAAAATACATTTTATCCTCACTCTATTCAAGTAATATTTATTACTAAGAATCACGAACAAATTTTGCTGGAAGGTAGCATAAACTGTAAGTTTTTGGAAGGTTCGTTAGTGGCGATTCGCGCTATTTTGCGAGACATTACTGCTCGCAAGATGGCGGAAGATGCTCTAGCAAAATCTGCGTCCTTGCTGCAAGCAACTTTTGATTCTACTGCTGACGGTATTTTAGCTATTGACAGGAGCGGAAAAATAGTTACTTTCAATCGCGAATTTGTGGAAATGTGGGGCGTACCTAGCGACGTGATGGCGCTGCGAGACGACGCAACAACGATCGCCTTTGTGCAGAACCAACTGAAAGACCCGCAAGCATTCCAAGAGAGAATAGAATCGCTTTACGACCACCCAGAAGCCGAAAGTTTCGATTTGTTGGAATTTCAAGACGGCAGATTTTTTGAACGCCATTCGGAACCGCAGCGGCTGGGAGATAAAATTATCGGTAGAGTCTGGAGTTACCACGACATTACGGAACGCAAGCAAGCAGAAGATGCCCTGCGGGAAGAACAAGAAAAATCGGAAAAGCTGCTGTTAAATATCTTGCCGAACCCAATAGCAGAACGGCTCAAACAAAACGAAACTACTATTGCTGAATACTTTCCGGAAGTGACTGTTTTGTTTGCAGACATTGTGGGGTTTACTGCTTTGTCTTCTGTCATGAATCCCATCGACCTCGTGGAGCTCTTGAATAAGATTTTCTCAGGATTCGACTTGTTGTGCGAGCAGCACGGCTTAGAGAAAATCAAGACAATCGGGGACGCATACATGGCGGTAGGAGGGCTGCCCTACCCTCGGGCAGACCATGCAGAGGCGATCGCCCAAATGGCTCTGGATATGCAAAGAGAGATAGCTCGGTTTAATGGTCAGAATAAGAAATATTTTAGCATCCGCATCGGCATCCACAGCGGCCCGGTTGTTGCCGGAGTAATTGGCATCAAAAAGTTTATTTACGATTTGTGGGGCGATACGGTAAATATCGCTTCCCGCATGGAATCTCATGGTTTGCCTTGGCGGATTCAAGTCAGTGAAACTACTTATAACTTATTGAAACACAAATATGTTCTTGAAGGGCGGGGAACTATTGAAGTTAAAGGTAAAGGGGGAATGAAAACTTATCTGCTTGTTGGGAAAAAATAAGTTGACAGTTGACAGTTGACAGTTGACAGTTGACAGTGGTCATACCAAGTCCGGGCTTGAAACCCCCTTTATTTCGACCGTCGGTGCAGGCCGACTTTGTTTGTATAGACGCGGTTTCAACCGCCGAATCATAAAGGGGCTATGATACCCGGATTTAGTATCAGCAGTCAGTAGTCATTAGTCATCAGTCATCAGTGATATGTTATCTGGCTGGTGGCTAAAAGTGTTGCTAAAGTTAATTAGAAATACTTTTTGACCAAGATTTATGGAACTTGCGAATTTGTCGGTAAATTTACGATCGCCCCACGAATTTGTCGATCGCCCAACAGTGACAGTTGCGCCCTCAACTTCGCTCGGAGATGCGATCGCCCTGATGCGTCGGGATCCAAACACTTGCCCGCTTCCCGACTCAAACGAAACGGGAAAAACATCGATTAGTTGCGTCTTAGTGGTCGAGGAAAATCAGCTAGTCGGACTGCTAAGCCGGGGAGATGTGCTGAACTTAGCCGCCGAATATGGATGGCAAGAAATGCAAGTTGCCGACGCCATGACGCGGAATTTAATTGTATTAAAAGAATCCGAATTTACAGATATTTTTACCGCATTTGAGCTATTTTGTCAATACTCTATTGATTGTTTGCCAATTGTAAATGAATCGGGTCAGCCAGTAGGTTTAGTCACCGAAGAAAGGATTCGCCCAGAAATTTACAGCCTAGTCAAAATGTTGCAGCAAGAAGTTGTCGAACTTCAGCAAAAACAGTGTGAACTCTTAGCAAGCCAGTCAGAAATCGAAAAACAAGCGAGCGTGCGCAAAAATGCCGAAAATGCCCTGCGGCAGAGCGAGGCGCGCTACCGGGCAATTGTGGAAGACCAGAGCGAACTAATTTGCCGCTACCGGAGGGACAGTAAAATCACATTTGTGAATCAAGCTTATTGTGACTATTTCGGCGTGGGATCGGAAGACTTGCTCGGTAACAGTTTTATGCCACTGATCCCAGAGGAAGACCGAGAAATTTTTCAAGAACAATATGCTTCTCTGTCTCCGCAAAAGCCTGTGTTTACTTGCGAACACCGAGTAATTTTGCCGAGCGGGGAAATTCGCACTCAGCAGTGGATAGATCGGGCGATATTCGACAAAAACGGAGAAATTGTGGAGTATCAAGCTGCGGGTAGGGATGTCACCGATCGCAAACAAGCAGAAATCGCTTTGCAGCAACTCAATGCAGAGTTAGAACGGAGAGTTCAGCAGCGGACTGAATGCTACGAACAGACCGTATTAGCAGGTAAATTGACCGCAGAAAAACTGCAAAACTCGGAAGCTGAGCTGCTGGCGCACTTTAATGGCATGACGGATATCGTGCTGGTTTTCGACGCCAGCGGCCGCTGCCTCAAAATCGCCCCCACGGCTCCCCAACTGCTGTACAAACCGGCGGCTGAAGTGCTCGGCAAAACCCTCGCCGAAATCTTCCCAGAAGCGGAAGCTAATTTTGCCCAGGGCCACATTCGCCAAACCTTGGCATCTGGACAAACCCATAGAGTTGAATACAGCATGGAAATTGAGGGCAAGTTAATCTGGTTTGATGCCAGTGTTTCGCCCTTTGGAGTCGATCGAGTGATGTGGGTGGCCCGAGACATTACCGCTCGCAAACACGCAGAAGCTGCACTGCAAAAGAGCGAGGAAAAGTTTCGCAACTTGTTTGACGATGCTCCAATTGCGATCGGTTTGGCAAGCGTGCGCGATGATTGCCGGATGCTCAAGGTGAATGAAGCTCACCGCCAGATGTTGGGCTACAGCGATGAGGATTGGGCGGTAATGAGTTTCGCTGATGTCACCCACCCAGAAGATTTAGAAGCAGATTTAGATCTACTCAAGCAGTTAGTCGAGGGTAATATTCCTCGCTTCCAAATGGAAAAACGCTTGATTAAGAAAAATGGCGATTTGGTGTGGGCAAACTTGACGGTGACGCTGATTCGCGACGGCGAGGGCATTCCTCTCTACAGCATGGCGGCGATCGAAGATATCAGTTACCGCAAGCGGGCAGAAATGGAATTGCAGCAGTTAAAAGAACGCCTGCAATTTTTACTTGCTTCTAATCCTGCGGTAATTTTTACGGCCGCATCGGCAGGGGATTTTTGTACTACTTACATCAGCGATAATGTTAAGGCAATCGTTGGCTACGACCCCCAAGAGGTGTTAGCAGATTCTAAGTTTTGGGCTAACAGGATTCACCCTGAAGATCTGCCGCAATTTATAGTAAATTTTTCTGCTTTGTCAGTAGGTAAAAATTGCATTTGCGAATACCGCTTTCTGCATAAAGATGGAATGTACCGCTGGCTGCGGACGGAACTTAAACTATTGGTTGACAGCAAGGGCATTCGCCTCGAAATTATTGGTTACGCGGCCGATATCAGCAATTCTAAATGCGCCGAAATAGCTTGGCGGCACCAGTTCGAGCAAGAACGGCTGGTGGAGGCGATCGCCCGCCGCGTCCGCCAGTCTTTGCAATTAGAGGAAATTCTTAACACTACCGTTGCCGAACTCCAGCAAGTCTTGTTAGCCGCTCGAGTTTTGGTATATCAAATTTTACCCGAAAGCGGCGGCCGAGTCATTGCGGAAGCGGTGGTAGAAGGATGCAGTCGGCTGATGGATAGATTTTTTGGCCGAGAGGTTTTTCCTGCCGAATGTTATCAGCTTTATTTGCAAGGACGAATTTGTGCAATTTCCGAACGGGATGACCTCTCCATTACACCTTGTATGGTGGAGTTTATGAAAGAAATTGAAGTTAGCGCCAAGCTAGCAGTCCCGATTATTCAGCACGGGGAAGTTTGGGGATTGCTGATCGCGCACCAGTGCGATGGGCCCCGGGAGTGGCAAGAATGGGAAATGAATTTATTTGAGCAGTTGGTGAATCAATTGGCGATCGCCATTCAGCAATCTCTACTTTACCAGCAACTGCAAGCTGAACTGAGCGATCGCTTCCAAGCGGAAGCCAATTTGAAAAACTCCCTCAAAGAAAAAGAAATTTTGCTCAAAGAGATTCACCACCGCGTTAAAAACAACCTCTGCGTAGTTGCCAGCCTATTAGAATTGCAATCTAACACGGTTGCCGACCCCCAAATAGCCAAAATGTTTGAAGAAAGTCAGAACCGCCTGTACTCTATGGCTCTGATTCACGAGAAACTGTACAGATCGACCAACCGGGCACAAATTAATTTTGGCGAATATCTAGAAGATTTGGTAACTAACTTGTTTCACTCTTACAATATAAGTGACAACCGCATTCAGTTGCAGGTATTAGCTGAACCAATTTCCCTAAATCTTGAGACCGCTACTCCCTGCGGTTTAATTGCTAATGAATTGGTTTCAAATACCCTGAAACACGCTTTTCCTCACGGTGCGAGCGGTACAGTTAGTGTAGAATGCTATCAAACTGGCGATCGGGAAATCCACCTTTTCGTTAAGGACAACGGCATTGGTTTTCCTCAAAACTTAGATTTTAGGAAAACTAACTCGATGGGCTTTCAAGTTGTCTGTACTTTAACCGAGCAGTTAGAAGGAACCATCGAAATGTCAAGACAAATCGGCACAGCCTTTCACTTAGTATTTAACGAGTTAATCTACTCGCAAAGGTTCTAAAATCATGAGTTTCCCAGAGAAAACAATTAAAAAGATTTATATTTTAATTGTGGAAGACGAACTATTAATCGCTAAGAATTTATCTCAAAAATTACAAAAATTGGGATATCAAATCGCCGATATTGTTTCTTCAGGAGCCGATGCCATCCAGCGCGCAGGCGAACTCAAACCAGATTTAATTTTAATGGATATAGTCATAAAAGGTGATATGGATGGTATAGCAACAGCAGCAATAATTCATCAAGAATTAGATATACCAATTATTTATACAACTGCCTATGCTGACGACGAAACTTTGCAGCGAGCCGAAAATACTGGTTCTTACGGCTACCTCCTCAAACCTTTTAAAGAAAGAGAACTGCACGCTACTATCAAGATAGCGCTGAGCAAACATCAAGAAGCAGTTAATCTGCAAAAAATCATGGCATTAGCAGCAGCAAAAAGCGAAAATAGAGCGCGATTTGTTTCAATGGCTTACCACGATTTAAACACTCCTTTAACTACCATACAACTCTCGGCTGAAATGCTGGAAGATAGCAATTTGCAGATGTCGCCAGGAACAAAAAATAAAAATGTCAATCGCATCAAAAAAGCCGTCAGCAATATGAGTGAATTGCTGGACGATATTTTAATGCTCAGTAAAGCAGAAGCAGGCAAACTTTCCTTGAATTTAAATCAGCTAAATGTGACAGAGTTCTGCACATCTATTTTAGAAGAACTGCAACCGATCGTCACCGACAAACACCTTGTAACTTTCCTCGCCAAAACAGAGCCGCTGCACGCCAATCTCGACGGAAAACTGCTGCACCACTTGCTGACTAATTTGCTTTCAAACGCTATAAAATATTCTCCCAATGGCGGTAATATTAGTTTAGAATTAAGCTGCGAAAACCAGCAAATAATATTTTGCGTTCGAGATGAAGGAATTGGGATGACAGCGGAATATGAAGAAAAACTATTTCAGCAGTTTGAACGGGGCGCTAATGTCGGAAAGATTAAAGGTTCGGGTTTGGGACTCTGCATTGTCAAACACATAGTTGACCTGCACGGCGGTACAATAAGTGTGGAAAGTGCGATCGGCAAAGGTACTACATTTATTGTGGCGCTGCCTTTTTTTAGTCAGTAGTCATTAGTCATTGGTCATTGGCAAAACAGGTCATTGGTTATTAATTGGTAATCTCCAAAAATATAGTATCTACCAATTTTCATATTCTAGATGTATTTTTGTCTGAGCGAATCCGTAGGGGCTCACTTCGCCAACCATCTATAATTAACATCCAAAATATTAATAAACCCGCCCCCACCCAACCAACCAATTTTGATGAGAGGACAGGTTTTTGGGTATTTGCGATGGGAGGGGGCGGGTTTTTGAATCCGGCGATTTGATGATGGGAATTTGGGTGAGGGGAGCCCCTACCAATCTTGATATTTTAGATGTATTTTTGTCTGAGCGAATCCCTAGGGGCGGGTTCGCCAACCATCTCTAATTCCAACTAACAATATACATAAACAAACCCGCCCTCCTCACTAACAGTTAAAAGCTAACAGTTAAAATTAGTCATTTTTCAGCAAATCTATTCGGAGACAAAAGCTCGATCGCCCAATCTTTTTCTACCGCAGCCGAATTTGCAAATCGCTCAGCTAAGGCAGGTAAAACAACCAAAGGATTGCTCAAACCAGAAAAAACGTGCAATCCAGGGCGAGAGCCTATTTCCCCGACTACGGGCAGCCGATCGGCGCTAAATGCCACAATACAATCGTGCCAAGTTGCGGGTAAATTTGCCACAGCAGGCAAAATTTTGCCGATACCTGCACGAATTGCCGTTTCGCTCCTTTGGCGATCGACTTTAGCATTCAAATCGCTCAAAGTGCGAGACAATTGTCCGATCCGCAAACTCCCGTCATTAAACCCAACTGCACCAGCATCCAAAATCGGCGGTAACAACTCCTTACCCGGTTCATCCCAAAGGTGATCTACCTCAATTTTACTCGATTGTGCTTCCAATTCAAAACGTTTTAATAGTGCGGGCATCACCAAAGTCCTGAGTTTGACATCCACAGGCGCCGTCTCCAAAATCTCGGCGCGAGTAAAATAAACTCCCGCAGAAATACCCGCCGCCTTCAACAAACTCCGACTCCAACCTCCAGCACAAATCACCACATTTTCGCAAGCGTAAGTTTCTTGTACCGTCTTGACTCCCGAAATCCGATTTTTGTCTGTTATTAAATTAGTTACTTCAGCAAATTCTAGAGTTCCTCCCAACCGCAAAAACCCTTGACAATAAGCTTGATTTGTGGCAGTCGGCGAAATGTGACCGTGACGGACAGTTAGAGCTCCGGCGATCGCACTTTTGTTCAGCAAAGGCTCCAACTCGCAAGCTTCTGCAACGCTCAAAAGCTGCGGAGGAATGGCAAAATGCGCGTAATTAGCCGCAACTTTTTCAGGTTCGACTCCTGCATCAATAGTCAGCAACAAATCCAACTCGCGAAACTCCGTATCAGCATCTAATTGGGCAGATAAATTGCGGTGGCGTTCGATACCTTCTGCACACAATTGCCGAGTTAAATCAGTCGTACCCGACCAATAAGCCAAACCGCCGTAACTAAAACGAGTAGCATTTTGCATGGTAGCATCTCGTTCTAAAAGCAGCACAGCAAAACCTTTTTTTGCGAGCTCGTAACTCAGCGCTGCACCCGCAATCCCGCCGCCGATAACAATCCAGTCGTAATTTTTCATCATGGGCAATTTACAGGGAAGGATTCGGGAATGCTTTGATTTTAGCTTAGGTTGTTTCGGAACAGGCCCCAAAGTCTATACCTACAGAAAGAGCTGAGGTGCGATCGCCATAACAGAAACTTCCACCCCTCGGGAGATGCTCGCAACCGGAGATTTTTCGTTCAATAGTAGCAATTACAAGCAGCAAAAAATTAGAACACCAGAGAGGTTTTATGAGTATCGACAAACCGGGTAAAGATATGGAGCGCACTGTCAATCCGGGCGATCGCATTTCCGACGAACCGCAAAGCATCGAAGAAAAAGCTCAGCAATTAGCAGTTGACCACGTGCCAGACATCACGGGAGATACAGTTACAGTTCCCACTTATTTCATCGTAGACGAACCGGACGGGGAAAAGAAAGCATTGCACCACGTCAAAGACGCCGAGGAAATTTCTGACGTAATTCGGCAGGCGCGCGTTGACGAAAATGGCGATCGCATTTGGGATTAAGTTCAATCCAATAAAAACGGGTTTTGTACAAAATTTATCGGTAGAAATCATGGAAACAAATCAAAGAAATAGTACGCCCTTTCCCAATGTTCCGCCGATTCTCGAAAGTGACGACAGAGAGTATCGCGATGCCGGCATTACCAGTACAGTTTCAGTTGCAGGCCATCCCCTTCACCCCGTAATCGTCACCTTTCCGATAGCTTTTTTAGTAGGAGCCGCGGGCACGGATATCGGTTATTGGCTGACAAGCGATCCGTTTTGGGCGAGAGCTTCGGTGTGGCTGATCGGTGTCGGTTTTGGTGCGGGGATTTTGGCCGCAATCACGGGCTTTTTAGATTTTTTCAAAGTTAAAAGAGTGCGCGATCGCAGTGCGGGCTGGTTGCACATGGGCGGGAATGTGGCGGCTATGGTACTTTCCCTGATTAACCTGGTGTTGCGCCAAGGAAATCCGGCGCAGCCGATCGTCTTTACAGGTTTAGCTTTGTCCATCGTCGTTGCAGCCTTGCTGGGCGTTACAGGCTGGTTTGGCGGCGAACTAAGTTTTCGCCACAAAGTCGGCGTCATCGGCCCTAGCAGTCACAATTAGTAGGTTTCCAACCGTTTGTAGTGCGGACTTCAGTCCGTCTTGATGCATGGATAATCAAGGACTAAAGTCCTTAGGACGAACCTTTATTGTTTCGTTTGTAGTGCGGACTTCAGTCCGTCTTGATGCGTGGATAATCAAGGACTAAA
>NZ_JAEQCI010000081.1:43446-69955 GCF_020738565.1 Microcoleus sp. PH2017_12_PCY_D_A
AATCAAGGACTAAAGTCCTTAGGACGAACCTTTATTGTTTCGTTTGTAGTGCGGACTTCAGTCCGTCTTGATGCGTGGATAATCAAGGACTAAAGTCCTCACTACGAACCTAAAGATTGTTCGAGCCAATTCAGATAAGCCTCGCTACCAGCGATAATGGGAATAGCAATAATTTCGGGAACTTCATAGGAATGGAGTTCCTGAACTTTTGTTTTTAAAGCCTCAAATTTAGCCAAATCTGTTTTAATCACCAACTGCCACTCCGACTCCGCATGAATCTCGCCTTCCCAAGTATAAATAGAGCGAATCGGCGACAAACTCACACAAGCAGCCAGCTTGCATTCAACAAGAGATTTAGCAATATGCTCCGCCTCCGCCTCCGATGCAGCAGTTACCAGCACCACACCAAAATTAACAGCCATAACAATTTTAGATCCGATTTCAACGGATTTGATATTACCAATTACCAATTACCAATGCCCAATGCCCAATTACCAATTACCAATTACCAATTACCAATTACCAATTACCAATTACCCATTCTTAACTTCCGTAACATCCCAAGAATTGACTCTGCAGGCGCCAGCTAAAGAAAAGTAGCGCCTAGTAGATTCCGGCAAAATAGCTCCCGCCAACAAAGCATTATCTAAATTAGCTCCTATTAGCGTCGCCTCGCTCAAATCGGCAGCCATCAAATCAGCTTGACACAGTTTTGTCCAATTCAGATTTGCCCCTTTCAAACAACTTCCCCTAAACTTAGCCCCGGTTAAGTTTGCTCCCGCCAACTTCACTCCCCGCAACTGAGCCGCGCTGAAATTCGCCCCCGTCAAATTCGAGCCTTCCAAATTAGCTCCCATCAATTTAGCTTCGCTGACGTTGACGCCGCTCAAATCTGCACCGCAGAGATTCACCCCTGTCAACTGCGCTCGCCGCAGGCTGACTCCAGTTAATTGAGCTCCAAAAAGTTTTGCACTGTTGAGCTTGGCACCGTAAAGGTTTGCCCATTTAAAATTAGCTCCGGTGAGGTTGGCGCCTAGCAAGTTAACTAATTGCAAGTCGGCGCTGCACAAATTGGCATTCCACAACACAGCACTCCGCAGGTTGGCGCCGGTTAAAGTTGCGCCGGTTAACTTTACCCTGGGCATTTTTGCTTTTACCAAAAACGCTCCGCTCAAATTAGCTTTTGTCAAATCTGCGCCTGAGAGTTTGGCTTCGCCCATTTTGGCAAAACTCAGATTTGTTCTGTGCATCAGCGCGCCTTTGAGCGTGGCTTTGGTGAGAAACGCTCTGCTGAGGTTCGCTCCGGAAAGATTAGCGCGCGAAAGGTTTACTCCGATTAAGATTGCTCCGCTGAGGTTTGCACCGCTCAGATCGGCTCCAGCAAAGTCTCTTTGTCCTTTTTCGTAATTGTTGAGCAGTTCGCTAACTTCCATAGGGCGTGATACCTTCTCTGATTGGGGGGGTCGATCGAGAAATCTTTACTCTTCAGGTTGTCTCAGAAATTCTACTGTTACAAAAATTAGACTGTTTCAGCGTTGGCATCAAACGGTATAACTTCTGTTAGCATCACTTTCTGTTCAAAGGCGATCTCTTAATAAAGATTTTATATTGTTCTCATGGTGGCGATCGCCCTTTCGGTAGTTTTGACTTAAAAGTTAATATTTCGTGACATAGATAGTCATTCCTTAACGATCGGCATTAATCCGCAATTTCAGCCTCAGCGTGCCCTTAAATCCTGCGGGAGGTTGCCAGGATTGCAAGGCTGCTTTGATGCTCTCAAGGGCGTCTGTTGCTTGCAGCGTCGAGGTTTGAGAGTCGTTAGCCACTTTGACAACACGGCCGTCTTGTACGGATAAATCCCACACCGTCTCGCCACTAACCGCCGCTGGGAGATTAACAGATCGCAGGTATTGATTCAAAGATGCGATCGCCCCAGCATCCAATCCGGGAGCGCTGACAACTTGCAAGCGAGCAGCAATCTGCTGCTGGCGCGATCGTTGGCTGTCAGGAGCCAGCCGCGGGAGAGGAGCTGGGGGTGGCGGTGGCGGTAAAAAACTGCGAGTGGAGCTGGGGCTGCGAGTGCCACCTCTAGTTTGCTCGCGCTCGTCTGCCTCGACAATACCGTTATAGCTGACACCCTGTGGCAATTCCACCGGCACTTCCACGCGACGGCGAGCACCATCTGGTTCGACTCGCACTTCTTCGCTCACGGCCACAAAAGCGGTGTATTCCGACAGCAAGCGATAACTCAAAGCTGTATTAGTCACAGCTTCCACCAGAGAAGGAGTCTCGCCGCCAAACATTTGATTCATTAAATCTTTAATGCGCGATCGCCCCCAAAGTTGAGCTACCGCCGGATTCCCAAAATCTGTAACAATTGCTGCGGCTGAAGTTGACTCTCGCTGTCTCCCTCCGGATTGAGCAAAATTAACAGGTAAAATTTGCTCGTAAGCTTTGCCGCCCGCTTGAGTGCCGCGGATGCGAAGTTGGCCGTTAGTTCGATCGCTCTTTTTGCCAAACAACACCAGCGGTTGAGCGGTAAATAAGTCTGGTGGTGCGATCGGATAAATCTCCGGTTTTTCGCCCATTCCTTCCCAACTAATTTGAATATTAGTCAATACCGGACTGTTAATTTGACGGAAAAACTTTTCAGCAGCTTCCGCTGAAGGTTCATCTTGACGAATTACTTGAGACGTGCCTCTACCAACTTCTGCCAAACGGTTGAGCAAAAACCGATTCACCGAACTGCCGACACCAAAACTATAAAGTCGATTGCCCGGTTTTATACTCCGCTGTACAAGAGCCAAAACTTCTTTTTCATTGCCAATATAACCGTCAGTAATTAGTACAATACTCCGCAGCCTTTCCGTTGGTGCAGCCGGAAACTTCATCACGGCTTGAATGCCGTTGAGCAGTTCAGTGCCGCCGTTAGCTTGCAACTTATCGATATAATTAATTGCGCTTTGTCGATTTTGGGCAGTATTCGCTAAAGGAGTAGTTGATAGCGCTTGCGCCGTGTTGGCAAAATCAATAATAGTAAAAGTATCCTTGGGATTCAGCCCTTGAATGAAGCGGCGCATCAACTCCTTAGATTTTGCTAGCGGCTCGCCCTGTTGAGAACCGGAA
This sequence comes from Microcoleus sp. PH2017_12_PCY_D_A, assembly GCF_020738565.1. Lineage (NCBI taxonomy): Bacteria > Bacillati > Cyanobacteriota > Cyanophyceae > Oscillatoriales > Microcoleaceae > Microcoleus > Microcoleus sp. PH2017_12_PCY_D_A. Next base: position 46,573 of record NZ_JAEQCI010000081.1, read on the forward strand.
GTATCCATCAGAAACACGACATCTTTCGGTACAATTTCATTAGATTTGTAGTTTAATGCCGGAATCAAATAAGTCGCAAAATGACCGCCCCGTTGGTCGGCTTGACTCAGGACTGTGGCGCGAGTATTTTCGCCTGATACTCGATAGCGGAGAATTAAATCTTTGTTAGGAATTTTGTCATAATTCGCTAGTTGGACGCGCACAAGATTGTCGCTGCGTTCTGTGGTAATTTGATGGGAAGTAGAGCGGACATCGCCGATCGCAACTCCGGCATCGATTTCTACGGAAATAGCGATATCCTGACCCGATCGCGTACCCGGAGGCAAGAGAGGCGGGTTTATGCGATCGGCATCTGAACTATCGCCCCCCCTTGCTAAGGGGGGGTTGGGGGGGATCGTATTTCGCGAAATATAGCGCGGGCCTACCACTGTAGGAAACACAAATTCGTAATCGCCGCCGACAAATTTGAGACTCTCGGTGTAGCGAATCGTAACTTCAATCTTTTCTCCCGGTTTGATATTAGCGAGAGACTGAGTAAAAATATTATCGCGTTCTTGTTCCAACAAACCCGCAGTCCGGCCTTGCTCTCTAGCTTTTTGGTAAATTTCCAAAGCTTCATCGCGGCGTTTGATATTAGCTTTAATAATGCGATCGCCGATTTTAATTTCCATATCGTCCACTGCCGCTTCATCGGGGAGGGGAAATACATAAATAGCTTCTAAAGATTCGGGAAAAGGATTTTCAAACTTCTGTACAACTTCGACGCGGGAGATATTGCCGGCAATTTTAGCTTTAACTTCAGTCTGCTTGAGAGTAAAGACTTGTTCTGCGGCCGTATTTTGAGTTTTGACGAACAAACCGCCGACACGGCAGCGAGTTTCGGGCGATCGCGCGCCCTTACAACTAACATCGTTACTACTAGCGAGGATTTTCGGCGACAGAGACGAATGATTTTGCCCGGGAGTGTTTGCCCGCGCCCCATGGGGAGCGAGAATAGCACCGCACTCGTTAGCGAAGCCCTCGAAGAGGATCGCTGCGAGGAATGCGATACCACCAGAAAGCCACTGTTGAGGGGATAGAACGCAGACAAACTTCATAGTTGTTTTTTATCAGACTTGAGGTGCTCTATATACCATGACTTTACCATTGGCGAAACGTTCCTGGGTTAGCTGTTTGGGAAAAATGACGGGATTTTAGATTAAAGATTTTACAATTGACTCCATCGGCGCAGACTGGGGCTGGCATCGGTATTGAGGATTGAGGTCGGTTCGGGCGATCGACTGCTAACCCAACCTACAAGATTGTATAATAGTTAGATACTTAAATAACTGTTACCTAAACCTCTCAGCCTCTAGTAAAAATAAAATACCATGAGTTTCATCAATCCCAAAACCGACTTTGCCTTTAAGAAAATCTTCGGCTCTGCTGACAGCAAAGACATTTTGATTAGCTTCTTAAATGCTATTCTCTACGAAGCAAATCCCGTCATCGAAGAATTAGAAATTCTCGACCCTTATTTGGCTCCCAAAATCAAAGGAGTTAAGAATACTTATTTGGATGTCAAGGCTAAAATTGGTGGCAACAAAACTGTAATAATTGAAATGCAGGTATTGAACGTAGAATCCTTTGAAAAGCGGATTTTGTATAATGCCACCAAAGCTTACTCAGTTCAGTTGAAAAGTGGAGAAAACTATGATTTATTGAATCCAGTAATTGCCCTAACAATTACCGATTTCCAAATGTTTGAACATCTAGAAACAGTAATTTCGCGGTTTTGCATTAAAGAAAAAAATAATCGAATCGATTATTTAGCCGAAGAGTTAGAATTTGTTTTTGTTGAATTACCCAAATTTGACAAGACTTTAGAAGAATTAGAGACCCTGACAGACAAGTGGATATATTTCATGAAAACCGCTCGGACGTTAAGGTCTGTCCCGGAAGAATTGGGGAATGTACCGGAACTCCGCAAAGCTTTTGGAATTGCCAATGAAGCCAATCTAGATCCTGATGAATTGGAGGATTTGGAAAGGCGAGAAATTTTTATTCAAGACCAGCGCGGTGCAATTACCAAAGCGACCAGAATCGGCATCGAACAAGGAATCAGACAAGGTATCGAACAAGGTATCGAACAAGGTATCGAACAAGGTATCGAACAAGGTATCGAACGAGGTATCGAACGAGGTATCGAACGAGGAAAGCAACAGTTACAGCAGTTAGTTGTGTCGCTGTTGGAGCGCCGTGTCGGCCCGCTGTCGCCGGAGATCCAAGCTCGCATCAGTCAGTTATCCGCTGAACAATTAGAGAATTTAGGAGAGGCCGTTTTAGATTTGACCAGTGTGTCAGATTTGATGGCTAAGTTGCAGACATATTCTTGAGGGCGCTCGTCCACCGCTCCAATGGCCAACCTTGTCCGATCGTCAGATAGCTTAAATAACACTAACCTCAACCTCTCAACCTCTGATAAATCAAAAAAGTCATGAATTTTATCAACCCCAAAACCGACTTTGCTTTTAAAAAAATCTTCGGCTCGGATGACAGTAAAGAAATTTTAATTAGTTTCTTAAATGCTCTCCTCTACGAAGCACGGCCAGTTATCGAAGATTTAGAAATTATCGACCCCTATTTAGCTCCAAATATTAAAGGTATCAAAGATACTTACTTGGATGTCAAAGCCAAGATTAATGGTGACAAAACTGTGATTATTGAAATGCAGGTTTTGAATGTAGAATACTTTCAGCAGCGGGTTTTGTACAATGCAACTAAAACATATTCAATGCAGCTAAGCACAGGAAGTGGCTACAGCAAGTTAAACCCTGTGATTGCTTTGACGATTACAGATTTTAAAATGTTTGAGAACATGGACACAGTGATTTCGCATTTTATTTTCAAAGAAAAGACATTTTTAGTAGATTATCTAGCCGATCAATTTGAGATGGTGTTTGTGGAGTTACCAAAATTCAACAAGGAACTAGATGAATTAGAAACCTTGACAGATAAGTGGATATACTTCATGAAAACAGCTCAAGCTTTACAGGCTGTTCCAGAAGAATTGGGAAATGTAGAGGAACTAAAACAGGCTTTTAAAATTGCCAGTACAGCCAATCTAAATGCTCAAGAACTAGATGAATTAGATAAGCGAGAAATCTGGATTCAAGACCAGCGTGGCTCCATTAGTCTAGCTACCAAAATAGCCCTTGCAGAAGGTATCGAACAAGGTATCGAACAAGGAAAGCAGCAGTTACAGCAGTTAGTTGTGTCGCTGTTGGAGCGCCGTGTCGGCCCGCTGTCGCCGGAGATCCAAACTCGCATCAGTCAGTTATCCGCTGAACAATTAGAGAATTTAGGAGAGGCTGTTTTAGATTTGGCTAGTGTGTCAGATTTGACCGATCGCTTGCAGACATATTCTCGATCGAGATAAAAGAAGCCTTGGTTTCTGGTTCGCCCTTTGTCTCCTCTAAAAGCGAACTCAGGAACAATCAACAGTCGGGAAATGGACGATCGCACTCCAAACCCATGCCAAACACCCGATTCAGCTAATGGGCGACTCGTCCTATCCGCACCGTAGCTGAGAAAGGCTCAAACACTGCTGGACAATTTTCGATCCTAGCCCTTAGATTTGAGTGTTACCTTCTTAACTGAGAAACATCTAAAGTCGAAAATCTATGACCAAATTTGTGTTTGTGACCGGCGGCGTGGTTTCCAGCATCGGCAAGGGAATTGTCGCTTCTTCCCTCGGTCGCTTATTGAAGTCCAGGGACTACTCAGTCTCGATTTTGAAGCTAGACCCCTATATTAACGTTGACCCCGGTACTCTCAGCCCGTTTCAGCACGGAGAAGTATTCGTCACCGAAGACGGTGCGGAAACAGACCTGGATTTGGGGCACTACGAGCGTTTTACCGATACTTCCATGTCTCGCCTCAACAGCGTCACCACGGGTTCCATTTATCAAGCCGTGATTAATAAGGAACGCCGCGGGGAGTATCAGGGGAGTACAGTACAGGTGATTCCCCACATCACTAACGAGATTAAAGAGCGAATTTTTCGGGTAGCAAAAAACACCAATCCTGACGTGGTGATTACGGAAATCGGCGGCACGGTGGGAGATATTGAATCTTTGCCGTTTTTGGAGGCAATTCGCCAGTTTCGCAAGGCTGTCGGACGGCAAAATGTTGTGTATATGCACGTGACGCTGATACCTTGGATTCCTTCGGCTGGGGAGATGAAAACTAAACCGACTCAGCACTCGGTGAAGGAGTTAAGGTCGATCGGCATTCAACCAGATATTTTAGTCTGTAGGTGCGATCGGCCTTTACCTCTGGGCCTCAAACAAAAATTGTCGGAATTCTGCAACGTGCCCGAAGAATGCGTCATCACGGCTCAAGATGCCAAAAGTATCTACGAAGTGCCTTTGATGATGGAACAGGAAGGCTTGGCGGAACAAACCATCAATTTGCTGCAACTCGAACAGCGGCAGCCCGATTTGACTCAGTGGCAAACCTTAGTCAAGCGCCTTTACAGTCCCAGCCACAAGATTGATATTGCTTTGGTTGGCAAATACGTGCGGTTGAACGATGCTTATCTTTCGGTGGTGGAAGCTTTGCGGCACGCCGCAATCTCGATCGGCTGCGACCTAAATTTGCACTGGATTAACTCAGAAGATTTAGAATCGGGAAACATCGAAAACTATCTCCAAGATATCAACGGCATTGTTGTGCCCGGAGGTTTTGGAATTCGCGGAGTAGACGGCAAAATAGCGGCGATTCGATATGCCAAACACCATAAAATACCCTTTTTGGGATTGTGTTTGGGGATGCAGTGTGCTGTGATCGAATGGGCGCGCAACACCGCCCAACTAAAGGATGCCAACAGCGCTGAATTCAACCCGGATACGGCAAATCCAGTAATTAATTTATTGCCGGAACAGCAAGATGTAATTGATTTGGGCGGTACGATGCGAGTGGGTTTGTATCCGTGCCGCGTCAACCCGGACACCCTCGCTTTCAAACTGTATCAAAAAGAAGTGATTTACGAGCGGCACCGCCACCGGTACGAGTTCAACAATGCCTACCGCAATCTTTTCTTAGAATCAGGTTATGTCGTATCCGGCACATCTCCCGACGGCCGATTGGTAGAAATGATCGAATTGCCCAACCATCCCTTTTTCATCGCCAGTCAATTTCACCCAGAATTCCAATCTAGACCTAGCGCCCCGCACCCTTTGTTTCAGGGGTTTATCCAGGTGGCGAGCACCCAGGGAAAGCAGGATGTTTTGGAAGCTGAGGCCCGCGACTTGGTGGCGGGGAAACTGGCCGGAAGCTGATCTCATCTGATGTGCGATCGATTAGTTTTGATATATTGGATGTCTGTAGGGCGGGTGAATACACGCAATATTCAAATCGGGCAGACAATTTCTGTACAAAACCCGCCCCACCCAAAAATCGGATTTGATTCGGGTTGCACTTACCAGACATGATATCGGGGAGCATTCTCAACGACGGAAAAACCTCACCTCCCGGCCCTTACAGGGGTTGGGGGGCTAGTACCCGAACGCAGAAGGGAGAAGGCAGAAGGTAAAAATTGCTGATATTTTTACTTAACTTTTTACCTAAGATTTCCAGGTGATACCAGTTTCACAAAAGAATGCAACTGTAGGTGAGATCCAAACCCCGATAGTCATCTGTCATTCCCAATTCCCAATTCCCAATTCCCAATTCCCAAATCTAAAATTGTATGAGTTGTCAAACTATCCTAAAATACCAAGAAACGCAGGTTTGAGGAGGTTTTGTGTTGTGGCTTACTGGAGCAAAATTACTTATGAGAAAAATACATACATAATTGACCTTGACACTATTAGTGCTTTTTCTAGCGAACTGGATAACAAGCGTATTACCTTTTGGCTGCCGAATAGCAGTCTGCCGATTATCCTCAATCCCCAAGGGAATTATGAGGCTTACAAGCAAATTCTCGAATACATCAAAAAAACGATCGATCGCAATTCTAAAGGTTCGTGGATTAAAATTAATTATGACCGCAAAGATTTTGCGATCGATCTGAGTCGAATTAGCTCTTTTGCTTGCGAACAGAACGGTCGGTTAATCAGCTTTTGCCTGCCTGACAGCGCCACTAATATTATTATCATGCGCGAAGGCAACTCGGAGGATTATCAAAAACTTCAGGAATACATTAAAAATATGACTGGGCATTCTCTGCCATGAAGAAGTCATCAGTCATTAGTCATTAGTCATTGGTCATTGGTCATTAGTGATTTTAGCGACCTGCAAAGCTAGTTTTGCTGCGCCTACCATGCCTGCTTGATTGCCTAACTCAGCAACCAATAACTGCAAACCTTCGCGAGAACTCGGCAGCACGCGCCGCTCAATTTCCGATTGAACTGCTGGCAAGAAAAATTCTGCACCGGCACTAATTCCGCCGCCGATAATAATAGCTTCCGGCGTTAAAATATAAATAATACTTGCTAAACCGATACCGAGATAGCGACCGTAATTCGTCCAAAATTCTAAAGCTTTGGCATCTCCAGACTTAGCTAGATTGGCTAATTCTAGGGGTTCCAAACCAGTGTCGCGGCGAATTGCTAGCACGGAAATGTACTGTTCTAAAGAACCGTGATTGCCACTATTGCACTCTGGGCCGTCGGGATTTATAGAAATCAATCCTAATTCTCCGGCTGCACCTAAATGACCTGTAAATAGTTTGCCATCTAGGATAATTGCCCCACCAACTCCTGTACCTAAAGTTAGTAAAATTAGGTTTTTAAAATGCTTTCCTGCACCTAACCAAGATTCTCCTAATCCGGCACAGTCGGCGTCATTTGCTAATATTGTCGGCAGTCCGGTTTTGGCTTCCAACCAGTCAGCTAGGGGGACGTTGTGCCAGTTTTTGAGGTTGATTGCGACTCGCGCTATTCTGCCGGCTGCGTCTGCTGGGCCTGGTGTGCCAATGCCGATCGCCCCTACAGCATTTTCTTGTGGATTTAGTTGTAAAATAGCATCGGTTATGGCGGCTAACACAGCTTCAGGTGTAGCGGGTTGAGGCGTGGGGACTGTTAAGGATTGGTGACAAATCCCGTCGGCGCTGAATCTGCCGAGTTTGATTGCGGTGCCGCCTAAGTCGATGCCGATTACTTGTGTCATTACGAATTAAGTTTGTAGTGAGGACTGAGCGTCCTCTTTCGTCTTATTTGAGCGTGTGAAAATTAGCGACGGATGCGGCGCTTAATTGCTAAGAATATCATGCCGATCGATCTTAGTCTATTAAATTTTTAGCCTCTCCATCTACATCCTATTCATCCTACGCACCATCTCCACCTCTGCGACTCTCATCCCCAGAAACACCCAAACCATCCCCAACAAACACCGCCTCAATCACATTCCCATATCCACCATCATCCTCAACCACCGGCAGCGGAAATCGCGTCAAAATCTCCCGCCCCATATCCCCCGCCACCTCCGACAATTCCCCGCTGCGAATTCTCCCCAACAATTCCAGCCTGCGCGCCAATTCCTGAAGCGAAGCCACCGCATCGGTAGCAGTATTGTCATCATGTTCGCCCTCAAACAATCGACTTCCAAACCGTCGCAACCAAGCCGCCAATTCACTATCTCTCAGGCGTTTGGCGATTAAGAATCCCGCGATATCGCCACGACTCCAGTCGGCATTCACCCCTTCCAGGATTTCCATGAATTTCGACTCGTATTCCGCGTCTGTTAGGGTGGGGCGGGGCGCAGGTGGTGGCGGTGGTGGGGGTGTTTTCCCCAATAAGCGCTGGATTAGTTGTTTGAGGAATTGCCAAATTTTGTTTAGCATTTGAGTTGGGGATTTTTTTACCGCAGATGCAGGCAGATATACGCAGATGAACGCAGATGGATGGAGATGAAGGCAGATGGTTTTACTTACTTTAATAGCGGATAATACAGTTCTCCAGTAGAGTTGATATAACCCGCCCGATCGCCCGCGAGGTTCCCGGTGCCCATAAATACGTCAACTCTGCCCGCGCCTTTAATTGCACCGCCCGTATCCTGATCCAAAACAAACCGATTCACGGCATTTTGTTCGAGTTTTCCCGCCGCATTGGGATAGGGCAGTTTCGTGCTAATTAATGCTAGGGCGCCGGGGGGCATTAGGGATTTGTCGGTGGCGATCGACCTTTCGGCAGTTACGGGCACTCCAATGCTGCCAGTAGCAGGTGCTCCGTTAGTATTCTGGAAGAAGACAAAGCTTTGATTCTTCGGCAAATACTTGTCCATCTCTGCCGGAAAATTGGTAAAATATTCCCTTAGTTTCGGCAATGTTAGCTGTTCTAAAGTAAACTTGCCGTCCTTAACTAACTCTCGCCCGACACCCGTATAACTCTGACTGGTTTTCCCGGCGAAACCTACTGTCATCACGCCGCCGTCTGCTAGCTGCAACTTCGCTGAACCTTGGACGTGGACAAGAAATGCTTGGAAGCGATCGCGCAACCAGACTAATTCCAATCCCCGCAGCAATCCTTTGCTTCCCTGCAAAGCATCCGCACCTTCCAATTCCAATCGGGTTGGGTGAGGTTTCGGCCAAGAACCGAGGTTTGGCGGCGCCTTGTACAGGGGGTAACGGTATTCGGAATTAGGCGTGCGAGAAGCCTGGTAAGTCGGCTCGAAATAACCGGTAAATGCTACTGTTCCTTTGTTGTCTTTGCCGATCGACTTATAAAACACAAATTCCCGCTTGACAGATTCCTGGAGTTGTGCTGGAGTTGTAGAACTGACAACTAATTGGCGGAATCGATCGAGCGAGCGCCTAACTCGATCGCGCGTAACTCCTGCTACCCGATAGCGTTGGTAAGCGCTAGCAGCGGCCGATGTACCGAGATAGCCGAGGCTGTAGTCGATCGACTTTAACAGCAATTGTCGATCGCCCGGTTTGCCATTTTCGCCCCAGATTTGAGCGTCAAAGGCGATCGACTCCAACTCGCTTGCTGGTAATTGACTGACACTAATTTGTTGCAGCGCCGGAATTGCGATCGCCGGAACAGAAAATGCGATCGCCAAAACACAACAGGCGATCGCCAATAGCTGATAGCGAAAAATCTTGCTCAACTTCTAAATTTCCCTAATCTGTTGATGATTATAATTTTCCTACTCGATCATTCATCGTATCGTTCGAGACTAGAACTAAACATCGGTTCTACCCGAATTGCAAGAATACTGGAAGGCCTAACTACCATGTATTCGCCTTGAATATTTTTGATCGGGACATTGACAAATTCTGACGAATCTTGTTTGGGAACCAGGCTTTTATACCACTGTTGAAAATCTGACAGAGTTGCAAAACGGATTTCTTCGCGGTGGCCGCCATCAAGCAGCAGGTGCACGGAATATTCGCTGGGTGTTCTAGGCATATGTGTATTTTAGATTTTTGATTTTAAGCTTTTAGAACGATTCCATATTTTACCTGATACTCGGCGCATTCCTTCATCTAGTAGGTTGGAGAGGGGGAGATGGGGAGATGGGGAGAGGGGGAGAGGGGGAGAGGGGAGAGATTGGTGCCAACTTAGATTGTCACATCCTTGGCGGGCGATGGATGGAACCCCGCTACGCTACGATGTTTTGGGGCAAGGAAACGGCGGGAGTGCGGTATCCTACCTCCATCTACCGCCCCTGCACGGCTGGATGTACGATTGTCACATCCTTGGCGGGTTCAGAGGGCAATTTCATCATCCCATCCGGTGAATTTTACCCGTTTCCCACAGTCAGGAGACGGTAGTACCGAAGGAGTGTCAACTTAAGCCGTTAGCCCGCCAAAGTCCTCCCGCCCACCCGAGGGCCCGCCAGGGACTCAAGTCCCTGGCTAATAGCGAAAGTCCTCTCGAAGAGGACTAATGAATTCTTGAGTCCTCTTTGACCCGAGGGCCCGCCAGGGACTCAAGTCCCTGGCTAATAGAAGACAGTCCTCTCAAAGAGGACTAATGAGTTCTTGAGTCCTCTTTGAGAGGACTTTCGCTTTGAGGCAGGGGTTTCAACCCCTGCCGGACTATCGGAGTGCGGGTTTGACGTTAAACAGAGGACTAATTAGTTCTTGAGTCCTCTTTGAGAGGACTTTCGCTTTGAGGCAGGGGTTTCAACCCCTGCCGGACTATCGGAGTGCGGGTTTGACGTTAAGTTGACACTCCTTGGGTGAAGCGTAGCGGAGGGAGTACCGTGTCCCTAGCACGATCGATCGCAGGCCAGACCAAGATTGTGTATATTACAGCACGATGTGACCGCAACACTTAAAATAGTCTGGATTTAGCCATCGACTGCACCCTTTCCCCATCAATATTTCTCCTTCGCTGGCGGCGTCGGCCAGCCGGAGTCGCGAGGTTCCGCTTCCAAAATGCTGATAATGGTGCACAATTTCAAATTAACAACAAAACCTGCACTCTTTTGAGTAAGCTTTTGGTGGAACAGCTCAGAGAGCCTGTTTCTAAGAGTGATGCAAAATATCAAATTTATCATCAATCCTGTCCAATTACCAATTACGAACCTATGCCCCGCCGCCAAGACTTAAAAAAGATTCTCCTGATTGGTTCCGGCCCAATTGTTATCGGCCAAGCGTGCGAGTTCGACTATTCGGGGACACAAGCTTGCAAAGCTTTGCGAGAAGAAGGTTACGAAGTAGTGCTGGTGAATTCCAACCCTGCAACGATTATGACCGATCCGGAAACTGCCGATCGCATTTACATCGAACCTCTAACGCCGGCCATCCTCGAACAAATCATTGCTAAAGAAAGACCTCAAGCAATTTTACCGACAATGGGCGGTCAAACTGCACTAAATTTAGCAGTTGCCGTCGCTAAAAATGGTGTTTTGGAAAAATACGATGTAGAGTTGATTGGCGCTAAATTGCCAGCAATTGAAATGGCCGAAGATCGGCTGCTATTTAAAGAAGCGATGGCGCGAATTGGCGTCGCAGTTTGTCCTTCGGGAATTGCCAACAATCTCGATGAAGCCAAAGCAATCGGCCACCAAATCGGCACTTATCCGTTAATTATCCGTCCGGCTTTTACAATGGGCGGTACGGGAGGCGGCATTTCTTACAATCAAGAAGAGTTTGAAGAAATGGCCCAAGGCGGCGTAGATGCCAGCCCAGTATCGCAAATTTTAATCGAACAATCTTTGATCGGTTGGAAAGAGTACGAACTGGAAGTAATGCGGGATTTGGCAGATAATGTAGTGATTATTTGTTCGATCGAAAATATCGACCCGATGGGCATCCACACGGGCGATTCGATTACCGTCGCCCCGGCTCAAACTCTTACCGACAAAGAATATCAGCGCCTGCGGGATGCTTCGGTGAAAATTATCCGCGAAATCGGAGTAGAAACCGGCGGTTCTAACATTCAATTTGCAGTGAATCCAGTCAACGGCGATTTCATTGTAATTGAAATGAATCCCCGGGTTTCTCGTTCCTCCGCCTTGGCCTCGAAAGCAACCGGTTTCCCGATCGCCAAAATGGCGGCAAAATTAGCAGTAGGTTACACCCTAGACGAAATTTCCAACGATATTACCAAGAAAACTCCGGCGTCTTTTGAACCGACAATTGACTACGTGGTGACGAAAATTCCCCGATTTGCCTTTGAAAAGTTCCCCGGTTCCGAACCGACTCTGACAACGCAAATGAAGTCAGTAGGAGAGGTAATGGCGATCGGGCGCAGCTTCAACGAATCTTTCCAAAAAGCGCTGCGGGGATTGGAAACTGGCCGCGCAGGTTTCGGGTGCGACAAACCGGAAAAGTTGCCGAGTTTGGAACAAATTCGCGCCGGATTGCGAACGCCAAATCCCGATCGCATTTTTACAGTCCGCCACGCGATGATGATGGGAATGTCCGTAGAAGACATCTTTGAACTGACAGCAATTGACCCCTGGTTTTTGGATAAAATGCAGGAATTGCTCGAAGCCGAGAAGTTTTTGAAACGAACGGCGCTCAAACAGTTGACAAAAGACACAATGTTTGAAATAAAGCAGTTGGGATTTAGCGATCGCCAAATTGCTTACGCCACCAAAACATCGGAAGATGAAGTCCGCACCTACCGCAAACAATTGGGCGTAGTACCGATTTACAAAACAGTCGATACCTGTGCCGCCGAGTTTGAAGCGCTGACACCATATTACTATTCCACCTACGAACTGGGGGCGGCAATTTGGGAATTGGGCGATGAAGAAAAGAAAGTGTCGCCCGTGGCCCACAGTCTGGCGCCGGAGTCGGAAGTTTTGCCTTCTACCAAGCGAAAAGTGATGATTTTAGGCGGCGGCCCGAACCGCATCGGACAGGGGATTGAGTTTGATTATTGTTGCTGTCACGCTTCCTATTCCCTCGGGGAAGACGGGTTTGAGACAATTATGGTCAACTCGAACCCAGAAACGGTTTCGACAGATTACGATACGAGCGATCGCCTTTATTTTGAACCGCTAACCAAAGAAGATGTTCTCAACATCATCGAAGCGGAAAATCCCGAGGGAGTAATCATTCAATTTGGCGGACAAACACCGCTAAAATTGGCGCTTCCTTTACAAAAATCTCTCGAAAATCACCCCGACGTACAAACAAAAATCTGGGGAACTTCGCCGGATTCCATTGATGCTGCAGAAGACAGGGAAAGATTTGAAAAGATTCTGCGACAGTTGGATATTCAGCAAGCTGCTAACGGTTTGGCGCGCAGTTATCAGGATGCTTTGATCGTAGCTCAACGCATCGGTTATCCAGTCGTAGTGCGCCCCAGTTACGTGTTAGGCGGACGAGCAATGGAAATTGTTTATTCCGATTCAGAATTGGAACGTTACATGACATACGCGGTACTGGTAGAACCGGAGCACCCAATTTTAATTGACAAGTTCTTGGAAAATGCGATCGAGATTGATGTAGATGCGATCGCCGATGTTACTGGCAATGTTACCATCGGCGGTATCATGGAGCACATCGAAGAAGCGGGCATCCACTCCGGCGACTCGGCTTGTTCCATCCCTTACCAAACGCTTTCCGACGCAGCTTTAGTCACAATCCGCCGCCAGACAATAGAACTAGCAAAAGCCTTGAAAGTCATCGGGTTGATGAACATTCAATTTGCTGTACAAGGCGAGGAAGTTTTCATTTTGGAAGCTAACCCGCGCGCTTCTCGTACAGTACCTTTTGTGTCCAAAGCAATCGGAGTTCCCCTGGCAAAAATGGCCTCGCGAGTCATGTCTGGCAAAACTCTCGAAGCTTTAGGTTTTACTAAAGAGATTGTACCGACTCATGTTTCAGTGAAAGAGGCCGTGCTACCATTTGCTAAGTTCCCAGGAACTGATACATTGTTAGGGCCGGAAATGCGATCGACTGGCGAAGTCATGGGAATTGATACAGATTTCGGCAAAGCCTTCGCCAAAGCTCAACTCGGCGCTGGACAAGTGATGCCGCAGTCGGGAGTTGTGCTCGTTTCGATGCGCGATCGCGATAAACTATCAGTAGTACCAGTAATCAAAGAATTCTTAGAATTGGGTTTCAAAATAGTCGCAACCCACGGTACGCGCAAAGTTTTGCGCGAGCAAGGTTTAGACGTAGATTTGGAATTGAAACTGCACGAAGGGCGGCCAAATTTGTTGGATTCCATCAAGAATGAGAAAATCCAACTAATTATTACCACACCCTCCGGCGAAGAATCGCGCGCCGACGGTATCTTTATCCGCCGCACAGCTTTGACTTACAAAATCCCGATTATTACCACAATAGCCGGTGCTAAGGCCACAGCAGCGGGAATTCGATCGCTCAAATCGCATCCGATGGAAGTGAAAGCAATTCAAGACTATTACCCGCAAGCGTAGAGTGATTGTAGGGTGCGCACTGCGCACCTTACAAAAGACTTATTGTATAAATCTTTGATTGATAACTCAACCGCAGATGTAATATAAATTCCCTCAGCATCGGAATCATTCATCTTTATTCTCTCTCTCTGTGTCCTCTGCGCTCTACAAGAATTAAATCATTCCAATACCACCGCAGATGTAAGGCAGATAACGCAGATAAACGCAGATAATTTCAAGATAGTTTGGAACTTTTTCAATCTTGTCTAAACTACGGTTTGTTACCTACAAACTTAACCAGTGCGCACTGCGCACCCTAGGACTACGCACTTAACCAGTGCGCAGTGCGCACCCTAGGACTACGCACCCTCGAAAATCTAATCTGAATCAGAATCTAAAGCACCGCTAGACAGCATCAACCTCGGCCAAACCAACAGGAAAAATCCCATCCAAGCCAATAAAGGAATCGCGACTAAAACAGTTATCCAAACAGTTTTTAGCAAAAACAAACTACCAGAAATCAAACTTGTGCCTGTCAAAAGAATCGACCAAGGCTGACACCACCAAGGTTTGTAATCCCAAGCACTAATAGCTTTTTTCTCAGAACCAGTTTTCATATTTGCAGTGATTTTTTATAGATAACAGAGTTAGGCCAATTAACCTAATCTAAGCATACAGCACTTGTTCTGCTGTCAGCGTTAATTCTGGAAAAGTCCGCGACACAATTCGATCGCTGCCCTTAAACGCAGTTGTTTGATAGTTACCGCCTGCATCCAAGAGGTGGACAAATACAGTCGCAACTTTGGGCTTTCCGATGAATTTAGAGCTAGCAATTGCTAAATAATCGACAACCCAATATTCGGCAATTCCCAGACGCTGATACTCATCCAATTTATGAATATAATCGACATTCCAATTCATTGATGCTACCTCCACCGCTAACTGAATTGGTTCGCGCATAGCAGCATAGGCAGAACGGTCAGAATACCACAAATCGCGATCGATTACGCTGACATCTGGTCTCCGTCCTTGTTCGACTCCGGATTTAGTTACACTTCTGATAGCTGTTTTGCTTGTCACTACATAATTTAAGCTCAGGTTTTTGATTTGAGCGTGAAAAGAGGTTAAGATGCAGTCAGCAACATCAATATGATTTCTGGTTGGAAATATTTCGATAATCTCTCCGTTCACCAGTTCGTATAATCCATCTTCGGGACATTCTACAAGAAATTGGTCAAAGCTGATTTTTGCAATCATCAGACTTATCCTTATTTTGCAGTATCACTATTAAACTATGTTACCACAGACAGGAATAAATTTGTTTTTTTGACCGCCGATGAACGCCGATGAGCGCGGATGAACAAAAGATCGTAGCCTAGCGGGGCTCCATCCATCGCCCTTCTGATATTTGACACTGAATATTTGACGCTGATATTTCACTGAAATGGTAAAATGCGATCGAGACGATGAGGGCATGATTAATTATCCAAACCCATGCGGTGGCTTTTTCCCCATCTCTTAGATAACTAAATTCTTCTTCCCTCTTCCTTCTTCCCTCTTCCCTCTTCCTTCTTCCTTCTGCCTTCTGCTATAAAGTAACAATGCTAAAAACCGAGCCACTCCAAGGTCAATCCTGAACCATGAGACTAGACGAAGCCGTAGAATTTGCCGAAAACCCAGAGCCGCGGTGTCCCTGCGTCCTCCTGCTGGACACCTCCGGCTCCATGCAAGGCGCACCCATAGACGCTTTGAATGAGGGGCTGGAAGTTTTTAGGAATGACCTAATTAAAGATGAACTAGCTAAAAAGCGAGTCGAAGTCGCGATTATTTCCTTTGACAATAATATCAAAGTCGTGCAAGACTTCGTGACCGCCGATCAGTTCGAGACACCGCTGCTGACAGCCCAAGGACAAACCCACATGGGCGCCGGCATTCAGCTAGCACTAGATACCATCGCCGCCCGCAAATCCGAATACCGCAACAATGGGATTACCTATTACCGCCCGTGGGTATTTATGATTACCGACGGTGAACCTCAAGGCGAATCCGACGATGTTGTGGAAATCGCAGCACAGCGGATTAAAGAGGAAGAAACTAACAAGCGCGTGGCATTTTTTGCAGTCGGTGTGGAAGGTGCTAATATCTCCCGTCTCGCGCAAATTGTCGATCGCACTCCTGTAAAATTGAAAGGATTAGATTTTCGAGAAATGTTCATCTGGCTGTCGGCTAGTATGCAGAGAGTTTCTCATTCAAAAATTGACGAACAAGTAGCACTTCCACCGCCCGGATGGGGAACTGTTTAGTTATTTGTCATTAGTTATCGATGATCGTTGGTGATTAGGCCTAAGGTGCGCAGTGCGCACCCTACATGGTTGGTGATTAGGCCTAAGGTGCGCAGTGCGCACCCTACATGGTTGGTGATTAGGCCTTGGTGATTAGGCCTAAGGTGCGCACTGCGCACCCTACATGGTTGGTGATTAGGCCTAAGGTGCGCACTGCGCACCCTACATAATTAGGGACAAACAAACTATCCCTGAATTTCCATGTTTTTGAATTTACGAAGTTTTGAATACAAGAGTTATTAATGGAGAATTCATCTTTTAATTGGCAAGTTGTAGCGGCATCGGTGACTGGTACGAGCCACGAAAAACGATCGCAGCCCTGTCAAGATGCCCACTGTTGGCGGGTATTGTCTAACGGTGTTTTGGTAGCAGCGGTGGCTGACGGCGCGGGTTCGGCTGCACTGGCAGAAGTGGGGGCAAAAATTGCTGTGGAAGCGGTTGTGGAAACGATTTGTCAACAGGATTTGCAGCCTGAAAGTGACGACGAATGGCAGGTATTTTTCACGGCTTCTCTGCAAGTTGCGCGGGCGGCTGTGGAAGCGGAAGCGGCTGTGCGGGAAGTGCCGGCGAGGGATTTGGCTTGCACTTTGATTGCGGTTGTGGCTACGCCAGAATTGATCGCGGTTGCTCAAATTGGGGATGGTGCGGCGGTGGCGGGCGATAGTGCGGGAAGTGCGATCGCCCTTACTGTACCTCCCTGCGGCGAATATATCAACGAAACCATATTTTTGATTTCGCCAAATGCGATCGAAACAGCGCAATTTCAGGTAATGCGGGAACAACTTCCGCACTTAGCCGTGTTTTCCGACGGCTTGCAAATGCTCGCTCTCAAAATCCCCGAAGGTACGCCGCACGGGCCGTTTTTTGCACCTTTGTTTCGGTTTTCGGGCACGGCGAAGGAAGATGCGGATGCCAAAGAGCAATTAGAGTCGTTTTTGCGATCGCCCCGGGTGTGCGATCGCACCGATGATGACTTAACATTATTATTGGCAACTTTTTCGACATCGGAGGCACAGAACAATTAAAAATAAACATATTTAAAAAGCAAACATCCATCTGTATCAACCGACATTTACCTGCGGTAAAAAAATCCCGATTCTGAATTTGGAAACAAGTCTAATCGGTTCAACTGAATAGACTTCTTGCAAAAGTCCTTTTAATCAAATTTTGGAACGGGCAAGATGCCCGTTCCACAAAAAACATTTTTTCTTGTGGAACGGGCATCTTGCCCCTCCTAGTTATTTTTGCACTCTTGTCTAACGAGCGGCGGAAATTTGGCACGGTTCTATAATAAAATCGAGGTGTCAACAATTATGGCTCAGTCTGTACAGTAGGTCGTCACTTGCAAGCACAAGAGATTAAGGATAAGCTCAACTCCCTAATTAGCGAAGCAGATCTCATAGATCCGGGTTTGGCGAGAAGATTGGATGAAATCAATCGCTGGGTGAAAGATGTTAAACCCGGTTCGCTAACTGCTAAGAAATTTGTGCTGGCTTTTTTGCTACAGCTTATGCGAGATTCTCAGGTTTGGCTGGCGCTTCAATCCCTATCTTCGGAAAGAGATCGAGAAACGGCGTTTGAGTCAATGACTCCGGGCGAAAGGTATTGGTACGGCTATCTATTTCCTAAATGGCTGAGTGAAAACGATCGCAAATTTTACATCTGGAAACAAAAACTCAAGGCGGGTAAATTCGATCCGGCTGACGATGGCGTCATTCGCGCGCTCGCTGCCCGGATAGTGGAACGTCAAGGCAGTGTTTTGTATCGCTATGTAGCAGATCTTTCTATGGCTACCGATTCGATCGTCAGCAACCGCCAACAGCAGCCCCTCTGCATTCAAGTCACTACTCTTTCTGATGAGTTTTCGGAACAAAAATATCATAAATGGCAACAAACTCTTCAAGGCTGGGGGATTGACAGAGGACTATTTTTAAGTTATGATACAAAAGATGCAAATTTCCTGAACCAGTTAGTTAACATTGCATTATATAATAGTGATAATTTGCCCGCAGGTCGTTACCTTAAATTCCCATAAATTCACCCGATCTGCTGCTGAGAATATTTCGACTGCTAAAAATTCGGTGAACAAGAAATTTTGAATAACTCGCATATTGCAGAATTTTAGACAATGCCACCAACTTAATCATCAGCCCGCTTCCATTGGGCCCGAAGGCTACGCCAAGATTTTTCCTCCCATTCTCTGTTTCCCGGGGGGATATGGCCAAGTGCGGAAACAGGTATAGGTGTCAATTTAACGTCAAACGTAGTACCGGTCTGCTGTATGAGTATGAGACCCTCGATCCCCCCTAGCCCCCCTTCAAAAGGGGGGGACAAGAGTATTTTCTTGCCTCCTTTTGAAGGGGGATTGAGGGGGATCGAGACTCGGGTATAAATGAGAAATACAAAGGTTTTCAGACGATTGTTGGCAGGGTGAACGACAACAGGCGATCGATACGAAGGCTAAGAAACGGGAAAATTTACCGAAAGAATCAATCTTGTAAAATAACTAGCAAGTCGGTATAAATTGAATTGAGATTAGATTGAAGTGCGGTGAAGTTGTTGGAAATAAAATCAAATTACATCAAGATCAATACTATGACAGTACAAGGTACAAGCACCGTTGAAAGCAATTTACAAAAAGTCTTTGATGAACTAGAAGCTGCCCGAAAAATGCAGGATGATTGGATGCACCACGGGTTAGATTTTGTGGATTTGTATGTCGAAGATGCGGGCGGTGATTGGTTGGAAAAGTGGGCAAAATGTGAAGAAGAATTAGAACAGATAAAAATTAAACAGGTAGTAGATGTTGAACCAGTCAAAGTAGCGATCGACCTTTCGGACTTTGAGCAAACCCAAGTTGTGGAAATCGCCTTGACTCGTCTTTCCTGCGACTCTCCATCCGGGAAAGATGTGAAGCACCAACGGCTGTCACTCCTGGGCGGAGCAATTTTCGGTGCTGTTGTTACCGATTACCTCTACCGTGAATATCCTCACCTCGATGGGGAGGCGATCTCAACTTTAAAAAGTGGTTTAGCAGCACCGGAAAAACTGGCAGAATTCGCACAAAATTTTAACTTGAACGAACTCTGCCGGCGGAGCGAACTCGGGAAAGAAGCAGACCAAAGCGAGTACAATAAATTTTTAGCCGAGAGTTTTGAGGCTTTGTTTGGCGCGATTTATTTGGAGTTCGATCGCAATTTTTCCCGTGCGGGAAACTGGCTGACTCAGCAGTTGATTGAAACAACTGTCAGCGAATATCTCGATCTAACTCAGCAGCCGGAAAGTGGGCTGGAAAATGAGCTAAAACGGCGGGAAATCCTGGGCGCGTATCTGATGGATGCGATCGCGATCGACTATCTGTACCACCGCTTTCCCGATCGCAACAGCAGTCAGTTAACTCGCTGGAAAAATCTGTTAGCGGCTAAAGAGATTTTCCCGAAAGACTTTAAAACAAAATTAGGCAGTCACTATCTAGAATTGGAGAGCAATTTCTCGCGTACCCGCGACTGGCTGGTGGATAATTTCATCAAAACCGCCGTTGACGAACTGGAAGACGAAACAGGCGATCGGCTAAAATAAAATCAACTCCTAAAAAAAATGGGAAAACAGCAATGGTTACACAACTGCAATCTCCCGACAAATCAAATATCATCTACCCCGATGATAACGGCGAACCGATGTCAAACAATACAGATCAGTTTCGATTAATCGTTTGGATTAAAGAAAATTTAGAATTGCTGTTTGCAAATGACCAGAATGTTTTCGTGGCCGGTGACTTGCTTTGGTATCCGGTGGAAGGGAATAATAAACTATGCCAAGCACCAGATGTGATGGCAGTTTTTGGCATCCCCAAAGGATATCGAGGTTCTTACCAACAGTGGAACGAAGATAATATTGCACCGCAAGTCGCTTTTGAAATTTTGCCGGGAGATCGGATCGGTTCGGTTCGACGATCGAAAAATTCAAATTCTACGAACGCTACGGTGTGGAAGAATACTATTTCTACAATCCGCAAACATTGGAACTGGGAGGATGGTTGCGGGTTGAGTCACAATTAGAAGCGATCGAACAAATGGACGGTTGGATAAGTCCGAGACTGGGAGTGCGGTTTCAATTATCTGAAACTGGACTCGAAATGTTCGGGCCCTCTGGAGAACCGTTTATGAGTTTTGTGGAACTCGATCGACTCCGACAGCAAGCCGAGGTACGGGCCCAACAAGAATGCCTTCGGGCCCAACAGGCTCAAATGCTGCTGGAAGAGGCCCAAATGCTGCTGGAACAAGAACGATCGCGATCGCAAGCCTTAGAATTAAGACTCCGAGACATGGGAATAGAGCCAGATCGACTGTAACCACAATTGCAAAATTGAACTATTGTGGAACAGGCATCTTATCTGTTGCTGAGTTTTCCAGGACGGGCAGGATGCCCATCCCACAATAAAATAGAATTACCGGTTTATCAGTGGGGTCGCTTTCTAAAATCTAAAATTTAAAATCTAAAATCGACTAATCCTCTATCCCCTAACGGAATTCTATGCAGTTGCAACGCCAATTTAGCGGACAACTGATTGCGATCGACACCAACAGCGCGATCGCCAGCGGCGGTGAAGGTCGCATCTACCCGATCGCCAAAGACTCGTCCCTTGTAGCAAAAATCTACCACAAACCGACAGACGAAGACGGCGACAAACTCACTGTCATGTTCAGTATGCCGCCGGATGCGCCGATCGCGGAACCGGGACACGCTTCAATTGCTTGGCCGCTCGATTTGCTGCATACTGTCGGCGGGCGCGAAAAAATCGTCGGTTTTGTGATGCCGCGCGTCAACAAAGTGCTGCCGGTACACACTTTCTACACTCCCAAAACCAGGCGCGAACAAAAACCGCTATTTAACTATCTTTACCTCCACCGCACCGCCAGAAACCTCGCTTCGGCGGTAAACGCCCTCCACGTCAGGGGTTACGTCATCGGCGATGTCAACGAGTCGAATATTCTCGTCACGGATACGGCTTTAGTAACCCTGGTAGACACGGATTCCTTTCAAGTGCGCGATCCTTATACGGGTTACGTTTATCGGTGTCCCGTGGGGAAACCCGAGTTTACGCCGCCGGAATTGCAGGGCCAGACTTTCCGCGATATCGATCGAGCTCCAGAGCACGATTTGTTCGGTTTGGCGGTACTAATTTTTCAATTGTTGATGGAAGGTACGCACCCATTTTCGGGAGTGTATCTCGGTACTGGCGAACCCCCGTCTCTGGAAGCGAGAATTCGATCGGGCCATTTCCCCAGCGGTACCAAGCGGATACCCTACCGCCCGATGCCCGCAGCGCCGCCCTTCGAGATGCTGCATCCCCGACTGCGACAGATGTTTCTCCGCTGTTTTGAGGAAGGGCACAGCAATCCGTCGGTGCGCCCGGATGCAAAAACTTGGGTGAATGCGATTCGGGAAGCGGAAGATTCCCTAATTACTTGCAGCAAAAACTCTCAGCACAAATACGGAAATCATCTGAGTCGGTGCCCTTGGTGCGATCGGGCAAAACTCCTCAAAGGCCGCGATCCGTTTCCTTCGCGCGGCGCAGTCAGCAACGGATTGCACTTGCAGCCCGCCAAAACCAAGCGTAAAAAGCCCCAACCACCGCCCGTCGTGAGGGAGACCGCAGTGCGCCGCCAACAGCCCTCCACGGGTCTGCCGCGCCAACTGGGCAACTATCAACTGCCGATGCTACCGATTCCTTCTCGAAGTCGGGCTCCGGCGCCTCCGGTTCCCCTTAGCAAGTTTGAGCGGATTGTTCAGGATGCTGCCTGGGGTGGTGTTTGGGGGACTTTGTGTTTGGCGGCGGTGGCGGGGATTTTTTCGGCGATCGCGGAGGGCGGCGGCGCGATTTTGGGGGCGATTTTTGTTGGTTCGATTTGGGGCAGTTTTTTTGGGATGATGTGGGGCATTTTTACTTTGTCGCCGAACCAGATTTGGCGGAAGTGGGGGGGAGTTTTGCTAGGGAGTCTCTGGGGGGCTTTCTTTTTGGCTGCGATCAGCGGTGTGGTGTTTGGGGCGATTAGTGACAATCGGGCGATCGGGCAAGGGATTTTGTCAGGCGCGGGGGTTGGTACTTTCTGGGGCGGTATTTGGGCGGCTTTTTCGCCTCCTCTGGCGCGGCCTGTGGGCAGAGTGTGGGGCCGGCGGGGAGCGTTTTTGGGGGCGGTTTGGGGAGCGTTTATGGGGACTTGGGCTGGTGTTTTGCTAGGGGCTGGATTGGTGGTTTGGCAGCAGTATAACGGGCTGATGCGGCCTGCGATCGAGTTTGGGGGTTTGTTGGTGGGTGTGGCCATTGTGGCGGCGGGTGTGGGTGCGATCGGGGGTTTGGTTTCTGGGAGTTTGTTGGGTTTTTGCGGGTTTGCGCCGAAGCTACCGGTGTCGTTTCAGCCTTCGGGAATTCGCGGTGCGGCTTTGGGTTCGATTTGGGGAAGTTTTTTGGGGAATGCGGCGGGTGCGGTGTTGGGGGCGGGGGTTTGTGCGGTGTTTCCGGCCCTGGGCGGTGGGGTGTCGGTGCAGTTGGCCCCTGTGGTAGGTGCGATCGTCGGGGCTGGTTTGGGGGCGATTTGGGGGATAATTTCGGGTGCTGTTTGGGGCGCGTTGGGGAAGTGGTGATTTGATTTAAGCTTTGTTTAGGTCGATCGAGTATATGCAGCAACCAACTAGAACAAGAAGCATCAGCACAAGAAAATATAAACAATGAGGTAATGATGTCTAAGAAGGAAACCTGGATTGTTTACAAAGTAGAATCAATGAGCGCCGAAGGCTGGAGAGAACGCAAGTTAATGCCGTCCGGCGGCTTGACCGAAATGCTGACAGAAGAGTGGGACTTTTCCGGTAAATTGCCTCAAATCGGCGATCGCGTGCGAGAATACACAAATCTGCAAGACCCCGACAATGGCATCACTCACGGTAAAGATGGCGACTGGATTGTGACTCGCATCAACCACTTCTCGTCTAAGGAAACCAACCAGGAAATAGCAGTATGTTATTGTGCTTATCAACCCATTGAAGCTAACTGGGTCGAACTGAAACGAGGAAGACCGGTTAACGAGATTTTGCAAGCCGCTGAGGTTGGGTAGCTAGTTATATCACGTCCGGTCGATTACCATAATAAAAACGGTTCGTAGTGCGGACTTAAGTCCGCTCTCAGGCTGTCGATTACCATAATAAAAACGGTTCGTAGTGCGGACTTAAGT
>NZ_JAEQCI010000081.1:70037-95261 GCF_020738565.1 Microcoleus sp. PH2017_12_PCY_D_A
TAAAAACGGTTCGTAGTGCGGACTTAAGTCCGCTCTCAGGCTGTCGATTACCATAATAAAAACGGTTCGTAGTGCGGACTTAAGTCCGCTCTCAGGCTGCGGACTAAAGTCCGCACTACGAACTAATATTATTGGACTAAAGTCCGCTCTCAGGCTGCGGACTAAAATCCGCACTACGAACTAATATTATTGGACTAAAGTCCGCTCTCAGGCTGCGGACTAAAGTCCGCACTACGAACTAATATTATTGGACTAAAGTCCGCTCTCAGGCTGCGGACTAAAGTCCGCACTACGAACTAATATTATTGCGGTTAATCATCGGACACGATATTAGAAACCGGGTTTTTTACGAAAATCTTTCATCGCAGCTAAAAAATTAGGTAAAAACCCGGTTTCTTTGGCACAAATGCGTCCAGGAATGTCAACTCTAAATCCCATTTTCACTTGAGATGACAGTGGCAATTCGGCTTTTCAATCAAAGACTCAACCAAAGCATTCAAAGCAACCGCCGCCAACAACCCGCCACCAAAAGTCCCCACCGTCGTAATATAAGGAATTCCCGATCGCACTAACCGACGTTTCGCCACCGGAGAATGACTGAAGCCGATCGGCATTCCAATGACCAAAGCCGGTTGCAGTTGCCCGATCGCGATCGCCTCACAAACCGCCATCAGCACAGACGGCGCATATCCTACTACCAATATACAGCCTTTTTCCAGTTTCAACAACTTTTCAAACCACTCGCGCCCGTGCCAGAATTCCTGTTCAGCTTCCGCCGCAGCATTGATGTGCGGATTGTCAATTAAAGTTGTAATACTTGTTCCCAAATGCGCCAATCTTGCGTTATCCAAAGCAGCAAAAACAGGCGGCACGTCAGCCACAATTTGACACCGATTTTTCAAAGCTTCCCGGGCAGATTTAATCGCCGTTTCGCTTAACTTCACAAACGGCAGCAGCGAACAATCACCCGATGCTAACATTAGTTTTGACAGCAAGTCTACCTCAATTTCCGAGCGATCGCCCAAATCCGGCAACAAATGCTGCAAAGACTCCTCAAAAGCCTCCGGGTGAGTGTGCGCCCCCGCATCCCAAGCATCCCAAAGTTGTTCCAACCCTCCCAACCCCCCCTCAGTTTCCGCCTCCAACAGCCTCAATTGAGCCAGTGCGACTCCTTGCACCGCTTGACAGGAAAGATCCCGCCCCAGCAATCCTTCGAGGGCTGAAGCCGTTTCTCTGAGGCGCACAATCTGCTGAATTACCGACAGATATTGCTGTTGGAGAGTCGCCATCAGCGCGTCAGGGGAAGCCTCCGCGTCTGTTTCTAAGAGTTTGCGGATGTGAGACAGTTGAAAGCCTTGTTGCTTGAGTGCGACAATTTTTTGGAGTCTTTGCACGTCGCTGCGGGTGTACAGTCTGTAGTTAGAAGTCGATCGCACCGCCGGAGATAGCAGCCCCAAAGCGTGATAGTGCCGCACCATCCGAGGCGTAATTGTGCCTTTTACCGCTTCAGTAAGTTGTTTAATTGTCAAGTATTGTTGCATTGAATTTGTTCGTAGTGCGGACTTCAGTCCGCAAAATGCAGATTCGTTCGTAGTGCGGACTTCAGTCCACAGCAGATTCGTTCGTAGTGCGGACTTCAGTCCGCAGCCTGAAAGCGGACTGAAGTCCGCACTACGAACCGTTGTTGTTTTGAGACAGAGGTTAAAAACCCCTGGCGCGCTTTCAGAATAGCGCGTTGAACCCTCGGATCTCCGAAGCACCGATGCTTAATTTATTTTAGTTTTACTCTTGACATTGACACTAATGTCAAGGTTTACGATGCAGGAGTCATTCTACCAAATCAAATTTCTCCCATAACCGAAAGCAATTTTGTTCGAGACACCCGGTAGAGGCTGCGGAAACACATAAAAGTTCCGCATCCTGACAACCAGCCCCTGGATTCAACCACGGGCTTAATTCTTCAATCTAAAATCTAAAATCCAAAATCTAAAATCCCATGACTCCCAATTCTCTCCCCATCTCGCGCCTGTCGCGCCTCGCCGAAGAACATCCCGATGCTGTGACTGCCGCCCTGTGCGGAATTCTAGTAATTTTGGGTTCGATCGCCCTACAAGTCGGTTGGCTGGGCTTAGCGGTGTTAATATTGCCCGCTGCTTACGTTATCGGCGGCTATTCCAGCACCCGCGAAGGGTTGACTACGCTGTTTGAAGAACGGGAATTAGATGTAGATTTGTTGATGATTGTGGCTGCTTTGGGCGCGGCAGGTTTGGGGCTGTGGCGACAAGAATATCACTTAATTGTTGACGGTGCTGTTTTAATTTTAATCTTTGCAATTAGCGGCGCGCTGGAAGGTTATGCTATGCAGCGGACTGAACGGAGTATCCGCAGTTTGATGAGCTTGACTGCGGATACTGCGCGGGTGCTAATGTACGATGGGGAACGAGAAATTGCGATCGCAAAATTAGAAATTGGCGATCGTATTTTAGTCAAGCCCGGAGAAATCATCCCCACAGATGCGATAATTATCGAAGGCTACAGCGCGATCGATCAAGCCTCGATTACCGGCGAATCGATGCCCGTCGAAAAAACCGCCGGCGATGAAGTCTATGCAGGCACCATTAACGGTGCGGGCGCGCTACAATTGGAAGTTCACAAAAGTCCAGAAAGCAGTTTGATTCAGCGAGTGATTCGGCTGGTGCAACAAGCGCAAACAGAAGCGCCGCCTTCTCAACAGTTTGTCGAAAAGTTCGAGCGCGGTTATGCTAAATTAATTGTCGGTTTAGGCTTGCTTCTGGCAATTTTGCCGCCCTTTATTTTGGGCTGGAATTGGGAAGATACTATTTATCGAGCGCTGATTTTCCTAGTAGTCGCATCTCCCTGCGCGCTGATGGCTTCGATTATGCCGGCGCTGCTTTCGGGAATTGCTAACGGGGCGAGACAGGGGATTTTGTTTAAAAGCGGCGCGCAATTGGAGATAATAGGTCAAGTTCGGGCGATCGCCTTTGACAAAACCGGAACCCTCACCACCGGAAAACCTGAAGTTATCCAAATTGTACCAGCGGCCGGATATACTGAAACAGAAGTTCTGCAATTGGCAGCGGCCCTGGAAGCTCATTCCGAACACGCGATCGCCCAAGCAATTGTCGAAGCCGCAAATCAGCAACAGTTACCCTTGTCAAGTGCTACAGACGTACAAGCAAAAATCGGTCAAGGAATAGTCGGCAAAGTTAACAATCAAACCATTACTATTGGTAAAGCCAATTTTGTCGGAGCAACTGCTGAGTTGACAGAAGTAAGTCATCAGTTACAAGGGGAAGGAAAAACGGTTGTTTGGGTGGCAAAGGGCGATGAACTTTTAGGCATCATTGCAGTAGCAGATACAGTCCGCCCGGAAGCAGCAGCCACGATAAAACGCTTGCAAAAATTAGGCGTAGAACATATAATTATGCTGACAGGCGACAACGAGCAAACCGCCCAACATATCGCCCGTCAATTAGGCATCACTGAAGTGTACGCCGAACTTTTACCAGAAGACAAAGTGCACCTAATTAAAAAGTTGCAAACCCAGTATCAAACCGTCGCAATGGTAGGAGACGGCATCAACGACGCCCCCGCCCTCGCCCAAGCTTCCGTAGGAATTGCGATGGGGATTTCCGGCAGCGATGTTGCTTTAGAAACGGCTGACATCGTATTAATGGCGGACAAATTAGAACAATTAGCTAAAGCAATTAGTTTGGGCCGCCGCGCTCAAAATGTGGTCAAGCAAAACATTGTTTTTGCACTCAGTTGTATTATACTGTTGTTGGCTGCTAATTTTATCGGAAATATCACAATGCCGATCGGCGTCATCGGTCATGAAGGGTCTACAGTTTTAGTAACCTTGAGTGGTTTGCGGCTGCTGAGACATTAAGCGCGATCGAGCTTTTATTGAATTTAGATAGAAGGTTCGTAGTGAGGACTTCAGTCCGCACCGGTTCGTAGTGAGGACTTCAGTCCGCACCGGTTCGTAGTGAGGACTTCAGTCCGCACCGGTTCGTAGTGAAGACTTCAGTCCGCACCGGTTCGTAGTGAGGACTTCAGTCCGCACATTCAGAGGACTCAAGTCCTCACTACAAACTAATCTGATAACTCCCTTAAAGCCGAAATAATATTCTGAGCTAAACTTAACGATCTTACCACTTCTTTTTGTAACTGAAATATAGTATCTTCATAATCAGCCTGATTTCTGATTTTTCTCAATCGAGTTAAATTTCTACCTATCTCTGTAATTTTCTGAGATTTCGATCGATTGTAAATAAATTCTTCAGCTACATATTGATGGTCGTTGATATCGTAAGTTTTATTGCGCGATAGTCTCGGATCTTGTTCAATGTCGCGCAAGTAATTCCGTGCTAGACAAAACACAGAATAATATGCTCTACTTACAGCAGAACGCAATTTTGATTCTTCATTTCTTGCGGCTAGCTCTTGTGCTAAATTAAGATATTCCGACCAATCAAATTTCATTCCCACCCCAAGTCAATATTTAATTTATTTTGAGAAATGACAAGACCGGCATCTAGCCACCAAGTGCGATCGAGAGTTTGTAACTTTGCCAAAGCTTCATCGACTTCTAGTTTAGTGTAGATCGTAATCCAGAGCGATCGCCAATTGGCAATTTCTGGATCGGTTTTCACTTCCAAGGCTAATCTTTCGCTAGGAAATAGTTCTCTAACTTGAGAATGAGCTTGTAAAATCACACTTAGCATTACTTCCTGCTCAATAATTAACTTAAAAGCTTCAAGAGGTTCTTCTACCGTGTAGAGACTTCGGATTTTATTGAAATCAGCGATTAAATCGTCAAAGGGTGCGGGTTTAATGGCTTGCTCTTGGATAGCAGTCATAATTATTGGTTCTGAATGCTTTACTTGTTAATATTTTAGCAAATATCTACTCGTTACCTGGCTCTGCCTGGAAATTAGTTAACTAACGGCGGAAAATGCGCGACCACACAGCTATAATTATCGCAGTAACCAGGCTAGTCGCTACTCCCGATAAAATCGTAAATCCCATAATTATTCTCAATCCCGAACCAGGTTCAAAAAAGGGGAATAGCGTATTGATAGCAGCATTGATAGCGGGATTTGCTTCGATTTCTGTTTTGTAATTGGCACTTGCAGAGGCTACCGTACCGCCAGTAGACAGCCCGACTCCGACAATACCGACAATATTTTGAAAAGTGCGATCGCTCTCAGCCTTCCTAATCTCCACCGTCCCTCTAATTGTATCAGTCAAACTCTGCAAAATTTCCAAACACGGACGGAAATTGTCAATATCTTTTTTAACTTGTCTGGGATAGTTTTTGTTAGCGGTATCGTGAAACTCCTGCAAAAACTTTAAGTCATCCGTTTGTCGAGCCTTAGCCTGCATCTCTGTCAGCTTATCCTGGTACTTTTCCAGATTCACATTAATTGTACTGTATTGCAGCTCCAGGTAATTAAGGTCGATCGCAAACTCAGACAATTTCCCCATCGCCTCCAGCAATTTCGGGAGAGTCAGCCGAGAAGTATTTCTCATCGCCACAATTTGGTTGTAGTTTTTTACCAAACGTTTTTTTAGTAGTAAACTGTTCTCATAAGCCCAAATTATTTTATGGCGGAAACACAGCAAATCCTGGCAATTTAGGTAAAAATCTTTCGCCCATTCTTTACAAGCAGCATCATCGGGATATAAAATTACCAACAGTTGCAAGTTATCCTCAATCTTATCGCCCCAAAACTCAAATACTTTCCCACTTAAAAACTCACCACTTGCTTGAGGAACACCGTCTTTTTTCAACAAACACTTGTAAGCCTGTTTTGCAAGTTCTTCCGCATCCGCATCAGTTCCAGATTCCAGCCAACCCGAAAGCATCCAAGTTTGCCCGATATTTTCCAATTTAGGCAGTTTAGGACTTAACTCCTGCAAACTTTCAATCAGTTTAATAACTTTGGCTGTTTCATACTTGTCATCAACATAACCATCAAATAAAAGTTGGTAATTGTCACTAACATTCCAGCGGCGATAGCGGCCCTTAACTTGATGGTTGCTCAAGTTTCCTGTAAAGGCTAAATCGGCTACTTCCACTTCATTTAGCGCCAGAAATTTTCGCTTTTCTTCGGAGGTAAAGGAAACATTTAGCTTTTCGTGCAGTTGTTCGGATAATCCCGCTAAAAATCTGCGATAAGTTTTGCGAGTTTCCGATTCTTCGACACCCAACCCTTGTTTGAGAGTGTAGGTAAATAAATTTAGGGTAGGGTCAACTAATTTCAGCATAAAATCTTTTCCTGACGGTCAATCTCGGAAACCTTAACTATACAGCAATACGGTTCAGCAATCTCGGACACGACATTACCTATTAGTATCAACTTAACATCAAACGTAGTGCGGGTCTTCTGTCTAGCGATTAAGGCCAGATCCCCCCTAACCCCCCTTAAAAAGGGGGGGACAAGAATCTTCTCAAAGTCCCCCTTCTTAAGGGGATTTAGGGGGATCTGGCCTCTGATAAAAACGAGAGATACTTCTCAAAGTGGATCTTCTTAAGGGGGATTTAGGGGGATCGAGACTTTGATATAAACGACAGATACCTCTCAAAGTCCCCCTTCTTAAGGGGGATTTAGGGGGGATCGAGACTTTGATAAAAACGACAGATACCTCTCAAAGTCCCCCTTCTTAAGGGGGATTTAGGGGGATCGAGACTTTGATATAAACGACAGATACAAAATTAAAATCTCAATCCATAAACCCGTTCAACCAAATCGCGAACACCAGAAAAAAGCTTTTTAGCCTTACTCTGAGGATTGGCATCAGTCAGCGGAGGAGCCAAAAAATTGTTAAAATCATCAGTAGTCTGACGCGAAGGAGTATTTGCATCTAATTCAGGAAGCCACTTATCCTTTTCATTCGTATCGTCAAGTTCCAGCAAATCCTCATAAGCCTGCTCAAAAACTTCATAAAAAGCAGCATCTTTCTTAGCTATATCAATAAATTGAGACGCTTTTTCCATGTCACCGCCAACCACAGCCGCGCCTACTTGATTAACTTCGGCTATCAACTCAGGAGAAAGAGTTCCTTCAAACTTCGCGAGGGCGATTAACAAAGCTTTGGGCGCAAACTCGTCAAATCCCGATAAAGTAACTTGTTCAGAAGTCATATAATTTTAGCCGTTGCCGGTGATGGTGAAAGCCGCCCAATGGTAGGGATGCTCGTAGGGTTTCTCCTCTATATTAGCTGATTTTTTTTTCAGGCGGGAGGCTTCTCTTTCAAAGTAGTAGATATTCTTAAACTTAGCTTTTTCCAGCAGCGGCAACAACTCTGTCGCGTACCACTCGCCTAGCTTAGCATTCGTGAGTTGTCTCAGCCAATCTTTGGCTTGTTGCAAAGCTGCGGGCGGCTGGATTCCCTGCTGCAACAACTGGTAGAAATATATCGTTAACAAAGCGCTGGAACGTTCGTCAACTCGCCACAGCGTGCTGATAATATAATTGGTTTCTGGCAAAAAGCCGCTCGCTATCCCCACGAATTCATCGATTAACTCGCCTGTTTTGGTGTAGCCGGTTTCGCAAGCGCTGAGGCAGATTAGGTAATAGTTGACAAAATTTAACTGCAAAATGTCGGTCAATGTCAATTCTTCGCCGCCGGTTAGGATTAACGCAGAAGCTTCGGATTTTTCGGTGTTGTGGTAGGCGTGACCTGTATAATGAAAGATGCCTTTGTTGGCTTTGAGTGCTTGAATAATTGCGGTTTTTGTGGCGGCATTGGCGGGGCGCTGAGTCGGGTAAAATTGACTGATGGCGGCTGCTTCTATTTCTGTGTATTTTAATGCACTTTTGCCTTGGGAATGCTCTACCATCAGCAGTGAATTTGGTACTGTTTCCGTGGGGTGTTGCTGTTGCTGGAGGATGGCAATTTGAGCGCTGGGGAGGCGGCTAATTGTGCGGATTATGGGGGCAACCACGGGGGGATTGCCCCTACCAGGGTTCTGTAGGGGTAGTGGATGGTGCGTGCCTACCCCCTCCACTACCCCCTCCGCTGAGAAGGGAGGCTGAAACAGGGCATCTAGGGGGAGGAGGTGCAAGTCGCGGTGGGGAATTAAGATTAAGTGTTGGATATTGGTGAGGTGGGTGCAAATTTCGGGGATTTTGAGGATGTCAGCGAGTTTTTGCAATTGCGCTGTCATGGATTGCCGCCACGGATGGGATTCTTTGCTTTGTTCTTTGTTAGTTTTGCAGTAATTTTGATAGTTGGTTTTCCAGTCTTTCAGCCATTTTTCTAAACTCGGACTTTTGGAATTTGGGAATAAATCCGTGACTGGTGTGGAGATTGTTTGAAAGTTGTCTGGGGTAATGATAAAAGCTGTCAGGGAAACTGGGCTGATATGCCAGTAAATTATGGCTGTGGCGGTGTTGTTTGCCAGCAAGTCTCGGATTTGGGGATAAGTCGGGCTGTCGATGCGGTTTTGTGAAGCTGCGCGCATCCATTGCAGGCAAAAGTTTTTCCTGGCTTCGGCTTTTTCTAGTGCATTTATCTTCTTGCCAGACTCGACGAGGGTATCGACTTCTAACTGGTAAAGTCCGGCAAATTTGCGCTGGAGTCGCTGTTTGATTTCGAGATCAGTTTGATTGTCTAAAAGTAAATTTTCTAAGACGGTAGTAGCTTCGGTAAGGTACTCGCTGGTTTTGGCATCTCCCAAGCTGCCGCAGACGGTAATTAAGCCTTGCATTACTTCTAAATAAGTTTCTGGAATCAGGGGCGATTTCAAGAATTCGCGGGCTTGTTCGTAGCTGGCTTTGGCTTTGTGGAAAGATTCAAAATATGTGGCTGTGTGTTTGCCGTTTTGGTAGTGTGCCTTGCCTTTTTGATAGTGCAAGTCGCCGCAAGCGAGGCGATAGTCTTGGTTGCTGGGGAGATATTTCTGTAAGCCTTCATCCCAGTTTTGAATGGCTTCAATGTACCGCCCTGAGTAGAAAAATGCCCAACCTCGATTAGCCCAAGCTTCCCTGAATTGATCGCCTGTAAATTCTAAGGCTGTCTCGTAAGCTACGATAGCCTCACTGTTGCGGCCCAAATCTGTTAGGGTAACGCCCAGATTATTCCAGGCATAGTGGAATTTGGGGTCAATTTCTAAGGCTTTCTCATAGGCTACGATCGCCTCACTGTTTCGGTTCAAAGGATATAAAGCATTGCCCAGCCAGTTCCAGGCTAAGTGGGATTTAGGGTCAATTTCTAAGGCTTTTTCGTAGGCTGCGATCGCCTCACTGTTTCGGTTCAAAGGATATAGGGCATTGCCCAGCCCGTTCCAGGCTAAGTGGGATTTAGGGTCAATTTCTAAGGCTTTTTCGTAGGCTGCGATCGCCTCTATGTAGCGACCTAAATCATTTAGTGGAACGCCCATCATAAGCCAGGCTATTTTGAATTTAGAGTCAATTTCTAAGGCTTTTTTATATGCTGCGATCGCCCCTTCTAAATCTCCTGCATAATAGTGAAATAATCCTTGACCAAATAATAATAATTTAGATAATAATTCTTCATATTCTGACTGCGAACTTGAATCAAATTCGTTAGCATCCGATGAATTATCTGTAGAATAAACACTCGCACTCTGCTTTGCCAACAATGGAGAAACAATATTTTCACTTATAACTAATGAATCATCTGTAAGAGTCGGATTCAAACTCTTCTGCGGCAACAATTGCCTACCAATCTTCCCAGCAACCTCACTAATTCTCCCGCAATTCATCTCACCCAGCCGCACCATTCGCCCACCCAATTCTAAATGCGTTTCCGGCGATACCAGCAACCTTTCTCCAAATTCTTGCAGCCAGTTTACCCACTCAGCATCTTTGATATTGCTGCCGATTAAAAAGCCTTTAATTTCGCCGCGACTCCAGCCTTGTTCAACACCCTCTAACAACTCCATGAATTTCTGTTCGCATTCCCCAAAAGAGCGAATCGGAGTTGGCGGTGGGGGTGCTGGCGGTTTGCGTTGCGGGAAAATTTGCTGCCACAGGTTGAGGATTGTTTGCCAGATTTTTCGGATCATTGGCTGGGTGGGTGATGTGTTGTTGGTTATTGTAGCAGATTTTTGGGTTTGGTGGAGGTTAATACTCGGAGAAACCGGGTTTTTTTGTGAGTCTGTTGGTGATGTCGAGGTGTTGTGGTGACAACCCGGTTTCTGGCTACTCGTGACTCCATAAATTAGGTGTCCAGCAGTCGAATAGTTCGTTATTCCGCAGATCCGGCAGGGGTTTAAACCCCTGCCTCATAGCGAAAGTCCTCTGAAGAGGACTGATAAATTTTTAATTTTTTGGTTCGTTACTCCGCAGATCCGGCAGGGGTTTAAACCCCTGCCTCATAGCGAAAGTCCTCTGAAGAGGACTGATAGATTCTTGATTTTTTGGTTCGTTACTCCGCAGATCCGGCAGGGGTTTAAACCCCTGCCTCAAAGCGAAAGTCCTCTGAAGAGGACTGATAGATTCTTGATTTTTTGGTTTTATGAATGAGTGTTTCACGAGCACTTTCCGCCTGTTATGGATAAACAAAATGGTTGTGATTATTTTAGGAATAATCATAATTATTCAGTCCTCTTCAGAGGACTTGCGCTATGAGACAGGGAATTAATTCCCTGGCGGACTTTCGGGCAGTTGTAGGGTGTGGATACATCGACAATTTC
Organism: Microcoleus sp. PH2017_12_PCY_D_A; assembly: GCF_020738565.1. Classification (NCBI taxonomy): domain Bacteria; kingdom Bacillati; phylum Cyanobacteriota; class Cyanophyceae; order Oscillatoriales; family Microcoleaceae; genus Microcoleus; species Microcoleus sp. PH2017_12_PCY_D_A. The sequence goes on from NZ_JAEQCI010000081.1 coordinate 80,728, forward strand.
TCAACAAATAGCGGCAATCTGAGGGCGACGCACCTTAGATATGAGGCTAAACAAACAAACTGAAAAATTATTGGTTTTGTTTACACCGGACTTGCGATCGGAGGTGCATCGCTAGGAGATTGTTTGTCACATTTAGGGATTTTCGATCGCGACACACCCTACAACTAATTTGTCTCGCTGCGTGGCGAGAAACCGGGTTTCTATGAATATTTTCGGTTGAGTACGAGAAATTTAGGAAGAAACCCGGTTTCTGGGATTAGCATTTTCACGACTAAAATTAATTTACAAAAATACTTAATAATTCACACTAATTAATGAATTAGTGTCTCCCTTTAAGCTTAAACTAAGAACATCGCAAAATAAAAGTTTTCAGATTCACAAGGGAAGAGATCGGAGAAACCGGCAAACACAAGTTTTTTTCCTGAACAATCATCTTCTCCTTCCCCTTCCCCTTCACTTTGTGTAGGAGGCAATTATGAACCAAAAAGTCCTTGGGGCCGCGCGGAACGTTGCAATTGTTGGCCCTTATTTAAGCGGTAAAACCGCACTGCTGGAAAGTTTGCTGTCGGTAACAGGGGCGATTACTCGCAAGGGTAATGCTAAAGATGGTAATACGGTAGGTGACAGTTCGCCGGAAGCGCGCGATCGCAAAATGAGCGTAGAAGTCAACAGCGCCACCGCCGAATACGAAAACGTTCGCTTCACATTTCTTGACTGTCCCGGGTCGATCGAATTTGTCCAAGAAACTTACAATGCACTTATCGGTGTCGATGCAGCCGTGATTGTTTGCGAACCAGTTGCCGATCGCACTTTAACCCTCGCCCCGCTGTTCAAATTCCTCGACGATTGGGAAATTCCGCACCTAGTTTTCATCAACAAGATCGATCGCGCGTGCACAGACGAAACCACTTGCGGTAGCAACTTCACCGACGTACTCAACGCCCTCAAATCGGTTTCTAGCAGACCAATTGTACCTCACCAATACCCGATCGGCAAAAACGAACAAATCATCGGTTTTATCGACTTAGTAACCGAACAAGCTTACCACTACCACCCGGGCGCACCCGCAGATCCAGTCCCGCTTCCCGAACACCTCAAAGCACAAGAAAGCGCCGCGCGACAGGAAATGCTCGAAGAATTGGCCAATTTTGACGATCGTTTACTCGAAGAATTGCTCGAAGAAATCAATCCCGATGCTGAAGAAATTACCCGCGATTTCAAGATGGAATTAGGCGCAGATTTAATAGTGCCCGTATTCATCGGTATCGCCGAACAAGATTTCGGGGTGCGGCCTCTTTTGGAAGCTTTACTCAGAGAAGCGCCGACACCGGAAACTACAGCAGAACGGCGCGGTTTTATACAAGGTGAAAACAAGGTGGTCGGTCAAATTCTCAAAACTTTTTACACGCCTCAAGGAGGTAAGTTATCCTTAGTGAGAATGTGGCAGGGGACGATCGCAGATGGAGCAGTTTTGAACGGGGTTCGAGTTAACGGTTTGTACCGCTTGACAGGCCAGCAAACGCAAAGTTTGCAGTCGGTCAGTGCCGGGGAAATTGTGGCTGTGGGGAGGCTGGAAGGCTTGAAAACAGGCGATACGCTGGGTTCTGACGAATTCTTACCAAAAGCGGAAATCATCTCGCCTGTCTACGCACTGGCGATCGTCCCAGAAAAGCGCAACGATGAAGTTAAGTTGAGCTCTGCCTTAGCTAAACTATTAGAAGAAGACCCATCTTTAGTGTGGGAACAGCACGGCGACACCCACGAAATTATACTTTGGGGTCAAGGTGAAATCCACTTGAAAGTAGCTTTAGACCGATTGCGCCGCAAGTATAATTTGCCGATGGTAACTCACTTACCGCAAGTACCGTACAAAGAAACCATCCGCAAACCCGCATCTTCCATCCACGGGCGCTACAAACACCAAAGCGGCGGACACGGACAGTTTGGCGACGTGTACCTCGATATCGCACCGCAGCCTCGCGGAGAAGGTTTCAATTTCAGCGACAAAATAGTCGGCGGAGTTGTTCCAAAACAGTATATTCCGGGCGTGGAAGTGGGAGTGCGCGAATATTTGGATCGCGGCCCGTTGGGTTTTCCGGTGGTAGATGTATCGGTAACTCTGACCAACGGTTCCTATCATTCTGTTGATAGTTCGGAACAAGCTTTTAAGCAGGCGGCGCGGTTGGCGATGCAGTCGGGGATGGAGAAGTGCGAATCAACTTTGCTGGAGCCGATCGCCAAAGTGGAAATTTGCGCTCCCAACGAGTGTACATCAAAGGTGTTGCAATTAATCAGCGGACACCGCGGCCAAATTCTCGGCTACGAAGGTAAAGCAGACTGGAAGGGATGGGATGCTGTTTCTGCTTATTTGCCGATCGCCGAAATGCAAAATTTAATTGTAGAATTGCGATCGCAGACGATGGGTGTCGGATTTTTTAACTGGGAGTTCGATCGTTTGCAAGAAGTACCGGAACCTCTTGCTAAGCGGGTTTTGCTTGCGGCTGGTGGGAATGGAAAGGCTTCGTAGTGAGGACTTCAGTCCTCTTCCGATTAATTAAGAAGGACTAAAGTCCTCACTACGAACCTGTGGATGAAGAAGGACTAAAGTCCTCACTACGAATGTGGGATTTAACTGTTAAAAAGAAACAATTAAGTAACCGTTTTGGAACTTAGCACCAGTAACAGACTTACCAGTCAACGCCGGAGGTAGCAAAATATTGCGCCGCTGATCGCCTGCTTCGATCGTCACTTCCGGCCCGGATTGAATCAATTTAATTTCTTTTTTGTCAAACCCTGGCAAAAACAAACTCACTAAACGCTGTGCAGTGTTTATGTTAATCGGTTTAGGAGCTTTTGTTGCTTCCGAAAAATCGGGCAAAGCATCAATTAACGGCTGCCAATTATTATCGCTGTGCGCCGGAACCGCAACTGCTGTCAAAGGATCGAAATCAGCAGCAATAGTTTCTGTAATCGGTGCTTGATTGACAATTACGCCGCCGACAGTCAAACCAACTTGTTGAGAACTTCCCCAAAGATAGCGCGCAGTGGCGATCGCACTTGCATCTCCAGCCGTCACCAAATAAGCCGCCGTGCGGTTCGGATCTGCCAGCGCTTCCTTACCCTTATCTAACAGATTATCGACTTGCTTGGTAGATTGAAAAGCATTGTCTCCCGACATATCCACCGTCAACACGGTACTGACAACCGGTTGAATAAAAGGCGACAAAGCTTTCCCCAAATCAGAATCTACCAAAGCTTGGCGGAAGCGGCGGATGTACCAACTCAAAATTTCCGGCATTCCCAGCATCCGCAGCGTATCCATGCCGCCGCTGCCGTCATACACAATCACATCGTATTGTTTGCTGTCGTCATATTCCCGAATTTCGTTCAACGCCAGCGCGCTGTCCATCCCCGGTAAAACGCCCAATTCTTGCCCGTAAATCTGCTTGAAAAACGGTGTGCGAACATATTGAGCTTCTAGTTGTTTAATTTCGTCCCACCTGCGTTCTAGCAGCGGCGCGCTTTGCACCTGTACCGCTTTCAGGTTGGGGGCGATGGACTGTGGCGCGGGAGTCAGGGGAACTCCTAGCAGAATACCTAATGCAGGCCCCGGATCTTGACCGAGTAGCAGAACTCGCTTGCCTTGAGCCGCATATTTTTTAGCTGTTGCGATCGCGATCGTACTGCGGCCAGTGCCGCCTTTGCCCAAAAATGTCAAAATCAAAGCCATTTTCTGTTCTCAGTGCCAAAGCTTACTACTTAACATTTAAGCGCAACGGCCATCGAGATTGGGGGAGTAGGAGATGGGGAGAGAGAGGGGGACATGGGGAGAGGGGGACATGGGGAGAGGGGAGAACGGAAGAAGGGAAGAACGGGAGAACGGGAGAATTGAAAAAATCTTCCTTATTCTCTCGAACCTCAAACCTCAGCCTCCATCCGTTACATCCGTTACAAAATCCGCTGCCGAACCTCCATCCGTTACATCCGTTACATCCGCTACAAAATCCGCTGCCGAACTTCCTTCTACTAAACGGCTTCTAGCTCATCTTCAAAGAACCAAGTCGCAAAACCAAGGTCAAACTTGACAATCAGGCCTACTCCGCTACCATCAACCATTCTGAATCCGTCAACAGTGCCTACTGGATTCTCCTTTATCTTGCCCACCATACTTGCAGGTATCCGATCTCTGAGACGGCGCACCTTAACTCTCTGACCTACTTCTATTGCCACTGAAATGTTCTCCTGCTCTACATAACTTATACACAAGGGTTCATTTTACAGTTTGGCGGTCTCGATCGAGCAGCAAGACCAACACGCCCGATCGCCCGCGATGATTTTCCAGCGAAATTTTCGATCTCATTTCCCTAAAAGACGGTATTCTAGTCGGAGTTGCTCGATCTTTGCACTATTTCTCGGCTGAGCCAGCCTTGGTTGCACAGGCACAAGCTCCACTCCCAAAGCCAGCCACATTACTTATATAATTATTTTTTATCACTTTCTAAGGGGAATCTTTTTATTCATTGCCAAAACTACATGATTTCTTGCCAATTATTCATCCTTCCGGCCGAAGCCAAAAGACCTTCACCAGCAGTAATAAATTTTATGTTTGCTATATATAAATCTTCGCTCTTTTTTATTGAGAGCGGCGAAAACTATTGTTCTATAAGGCTCTTGACCTGAAAAAGCCCCAAAATCGCCGATCGAATGTGACGGAAATGCCTGGCTGTAACAGTTTACTAAAATATGACAACAAAAAGAAGATTTTATGCTAAGCTTTGCTGCTGAGAAAGTTTATTTTTACTGCTGTTTTATGGCAAAAAAATGGAACGATTCCCGGATTTAAGGAGTCTAATAAAAGAAATGAAGTTTAAGAACTTCAACATGACAAAATAGAAATTATGAATAAAATTTTTAGGTGCTGGCGATCGACCAAAATTTCCCTCATCAGCTTGTCTTTAGCTGTGCTGGCAACTCTTCCAGCCTTTCGCTCTACGATCGCCAGTCCGCTGTCTCCATCCCCCAAACAGCAGTCAAACCCTACTAAAATTATCTCAGTCGATCGACCGCCAGCACCACCAACCGGCTCAAAGTCTCCCAAAAACCTGCAAACAGCAGCGGCGAATCCCTCGCCAACAAAGACAATCAACGCTCAGGGAACAACCGCCGGTCGATCGCTCGAAATCCAAGAAATTCGCGGTACAGTCACCTTTAAAGGACGGCCCGCCGCCGTGGGCGATCGGCTACTCGCCCCCGGAGACGAAATCATCACCGGCCCCAATTCCACAGCCCGTTTAGCGATCGACAACAACACCGGCATCGTGGAAGTTGCCGAAAAAACCGCAGTCAGAATATCCGATTTGTCAAGCACTTCAGGCGAAAATGACACAGCTATTTTTGTCGGCCGCGGGCGAGTCAGATTGTCGATCGGCAAAACTGCTGCGCCAACAGCCTCCGCTCAAACCTCAGCAATTATCCTGCCGAACCAGATTGCCGCCTTAAATACCTTCAGCGGACTTGGCAAATCGGAGCGAATTGCCCAACAAAAAAAATCTGCCAGAACCGCCCCAGTCAGGGTTGAAACCCCCCAAGGTGTGGCCGGAGTCAGGGGTACATCCTTTGGCGTCAGCGTCGGCCCCGACGGCAAAACTGGAGTAGAAACCATTGAAGGTTCAGTCGGAGTATCTGCCAAAAACGACTCCGAAGTAGTTGTGGGCGGCGGCAACGCCACGGAAATTTTCCCTCAAACTCCCCCCGCACCGCCATCAGCCAGCCCTCGCCTAGCCGAACTCAAAGTCCGCAGTTTGTTCAGACTCGGTGGGAATATCTATCGCCTCAGCGGTCAAATTAACCCGATCGACATAATTTATGTCAACAACCAAGCCATTAAGATCGATCGACAGGGAAAATTCACAATCCAAGGAATTTTACCAGCCAGCCGCCGTCTCAAAATTGTAGTGAGAGGATCGTCTGTCAGAGAAAAGCATTACAGCCTCGCAGTTCCCTAAACAACTTATCTGGGAGTCCGAATCGAATGTCAATTATTGCGTCAAATTAATTGAATGAAGTTCAAACAATTGATCGAGCATCTGAAACACAATCAACTGATTGGCATCCGGCAATATCTCATCACAAACCCTCCCTGGCTGACAGGCGCCGCCGCAGGAATCATGTCTGTGGCCATGCTGCAATTGGGAATGTGGAAACCCCTTGAATATTTGGGATACAAAACCCTATTTCAAATTCGAGAATCGGGAGTTTTGCCAAATCCGGGATGGGATGACAGAATTGCGGTAATTGCGATCGAACCCCAAAGCTTGCAGGAATACGGTCAATTTCCGTGGCCGCGCAATCGCTACGCCGAACTGCTGTCGGCTTTAAAAAAATCTCCCCCCACAGCAGTTGGTTTTGACATTCTTTTCCTCGATCCGAGTCCCAAAGATCAAATGTTAGCCGGTGCGATCGCCACAAATGGCAAAGTTGTACTCCCAAGAACCACCAAAGAACAACCCGTAGCATCTTTAAAAGCAGCCGCCGCAGGTGTCGGACATATAATGCACGAACCCAACAGCGACGGCGTTAGCCGCGATTCAAAAATATTTCTCAACTCCATTCCTAACTTAGGTTTAGCAATGACTCAAAGGTACAACGCTGCTAACCCGCAAAATCCTGTATTGCTGCCGCAGCCACACAATATGCAGGAACAAACAGTCTGGGTTAACTGGCCCGGGAAAACAGAAAATCTGCGTACCTATGCTTTTGTGGATGTTGCAGAAGGTAGAATTCCTGCAAATGCTTTAGCTGATAAATTAGTATTAGTCGGCATAGTCGCTACGGGTTTTGACCAGATATCTACACCTCTGAACAAGACTACTGCTGGGGTGTATTTATATGCAGCTTTGGTTGACAATTTGCTCAATCAACGCTTGCTAAAGCGGCTGCCGGTACTGCTAGAAATTTTCCTATTGTTGGGGATTGGCCCCCTTACTACTTCAGTGCTGTGCAACCGAGGTGTTAAAGCAAGAATTGCGATCGCCCTTGGTTTACCTGTAATTTGGGTTACGGCTGCTGCTGTGTTATTTGGCTGCTATTTTTGGTGGCTTCCCGTTGCCGCACCCATCGGCACCCTAATTTTATCTGGCACTGCTTTGCAACTGCGCGAACAATACGAAAAACAGCAGTTAATGAGGTTATTTGAAAAGCACGTCGCCCCCGAAACTGCTCAGCTTATTTGGGAACGCAAAGCTGAGATATTTGAACAAGGAGAACTCGAACCTCAAGAACTTACAGCAACTGTGCTGTTTATGGATATTCGCAGTTTTACTTCGATTTCAGAAAAAATGCGGCCGCGGGATTTGCTCACCTGGCTGAACAATTATTTGGAAGCAATGACCAACTGTATTATGGATCACGGCGGCGTGGTAGATAAATACATCGGCGATGCAATTATGGCAGTTTTCGGCGTACCTTTTTGCCACACAGAATATCCCGAAATTCAACAAGATGCTTTGAATGCAGTTGCGGCTTGCATCGCCATGCACGAAAAGCTGCACAAACTCAACGAGCAACTTAGAATTGACCGCAAACCTTTAATTAAGTTTGGCATCGGCTTGCATACCGGACAGTTAGTTGCCGGCAGCGTCGGCGGTTCCCGGCGTTTGAATTATTCTGTAATCGGCGATGCTGTCAATGTTGCTGCTAGATTAGAGGCGATGAATAAGGAAATTGTGTCTGACAGTCCTTTTAATTTGTTGGTGACGGGGAGGACTTTTGCTTACGTGCGCGATCGCTACGAAGGCCAAAAAGTAGGAGCGATTCAATTGCGCGGTAAAAAAGAAGAAACGGTGGTTTATGCTATTTTGGGCGAAAAGCATTAGTCATCAGTCATCAGTTATGATATAGCAATGGACTGTTGATAAAAGGTTTGTAGTGAGGACTTTAGTCCGCATAAATCAGAGGACTTTAGTCCTCACTACAAACAGTTGATAAAAGGTTTGTAGTGAGGACTTTAGTCCGCATAAATCAGAGGACTTTAGTCCTCACTACAAACCAATCTGATTGTAGTAATTTACCGGACACGATATCGATCGCAGATTTATGCAATAAGTCTAATCTAATCAAAAACACTCAGCCGCAGAGATTTAGCTATTTGTTCCAACAGAAACAAACCCCCGACTGAATTTCCCTCTTTATTCAAGGGCGGGCTGTAAGATGCGATCGCCCCTTCGCCCGGAATCACCGAGAGCATTGCCCCGCTAACACCCGACTTAACGGGCAATCCCACCCGCAAAGCAAAGCGGGCCGATGCTTCATACAAACCGCAAGTAGCCATCAATGCTTTGACTGTGCGGCAGTTTTCCCAGATTGCTTCGCCACCATTTACCAACACCATTCCCACCTTCGCCAAATCCTCTACAGTTCCCGCCAAACAACAAACTCGATTGTAGGTTTCTAACGCAATTTCCGAGTTTTGCAGATAACCCGATTCTACCATTGCTAAGGCAAGATCCCAATTTTTTTGATTCGGCATTGCATTCACTGAATCGAGCATTAACTCGTCAACAAATAACTGACTGTTTGCCTTTTGGTTCAGCCAAGTTCGCAAGTTTTGACAGCGCACAACCGCATTTTCACCTGGAATCAAAGACGCTAGGGCGATCGCCCCGCTATTGATCATCGGATTTCTCGGCTTCCCTTTATCTGTTTCGAGTTGAGTCAGGGAATTGAAAGGCATAGACGAAGGCTCGCAGCCAACGCAGTCAAAAACCGCTTTTTCGCCCAATTCGCACAGCAAGTAAAGCAGCACGAAGGGCTTGACTGCGCTCATCAGCGGGAATGTGGTAGCAGCGCTGCCCCAGCTCAAAATTTGACCGTCAATTGCCCGAATTTGCACGGCAAACCCTTGTCTGTCGGCTTGGGCAAGGAGAGGTACGTAGGCGGGGATTTGACCGGACTTACTGCGATTAATTGCCTCTTTTGCCCAAGCTGTTAGTTGTTCTGGTTGCAGGGAAGATAGTTTGCTGGTGGGTGTTTTCACTTTTGGTTGTGTAAATATTTGCGATCGCCCTTTTTGACCAGAAACCCAGTTTTTTAACCGAATTGCGCCACTTGTGCTCCGCGAACAACCCGGTTTGTGAGGTGAGAGCAAGGGGAGCATCTCAATTTTGCATTTACAGTGTTCCGCTCAAAAAAGGTTCGTAGTACGTCAGTAGAGTCCGCTCTTTAAAAAATGCTTATTACAAAACTCAGATGCACCCAGAGCAAGTGCGATCGGCTTTCAGGCTGCGATCGTTACCGCCTGGGACAACTAATCAATATTCTTGACAAATTTTTCATAAAAATCTGTAGTTTGCATAAAAACCTCCCCTTCACCCCGATACATAATTAGCAGCTTCGAGGCAGCGCTGCTACCCAACAATCCACAAGAACTAGCTTGAAATGCCTTCAGATTCTGATTTTTAATCCCCAATCAGGGGCGGGGTGCATATTTAATTTAATTTTTTCAGAGTTCGCGAAATCCTTTCCGGAAAACCCCCGAACCTCTGAGAATCTACTATCCAACCGGATCTACCCAAACCAGGATAAAAAAATGGCAGACGAACCGAAAACAGATGCAGCAGAAGCACCAAAACCCGCCCCGATGATTTTTAAGGGTGTTTGCAAAGACGGAGTTCTCAAAGACAAAGAAATTGAAGGCAAACTAGAGATCAAAGTCAACGTTGAATCTGTTAAAGCCGCACCAACACCTCCAAAAAAATCCAAGTGGGAGGAGCCTGTATTTTGGGCGGTGTTTTTATTAACAGCCAACTTTGCCGTCGGCGATCCCGCTGGAATGAGAAAATACAGCCCCCCACAAAGGTCACATTCTCATGAGATGTTAAACCAATCTGGGGAGCAGTCGGTGTTGCCTCAGAAAAACACCACCAACTTGCCGCTTTAGGCCCTGGGAGCCTGCCAGCCGCGCAAATAGTAATAAACAGACCCGAAATATTCATCGAATACTCGTGTCGTAGTTACCAAAGCTTCTGCACTGGGCAGGAAATCTGCCGCGTCTAAGCGCAGTCGGGTTTTCCCTCCTGACACGGGCTGGTAAGTGTAGAAGTCCGTAGCTCTAGGAATCACCTGGATTCCCATATTCGCAAAAGCGAGGCTGGCACGGCGCATCTGAATTGCAGATGTTACCAGGATTACTTTGCGCCCGACGCCGCGGCTGTCGAGGATCTTTCTCACTTCCTCGGCGCTGCTGCGTATGTTGCGGCCGTTATCGTCGAGAACGATACTGTTAGACGGCACGCCCATGTTACTTGCCAGCAAAGTCTTGATATCTTTAGCTTCGCCAGTATAATTCTGTAAATCTGCTCTGGGGCCAGCACTAACAATCACCAAAGGTGCTAGTTCTTTTTTGTACAAAACAGCAGCATAGGGCAAGCGATTGCCTGTGTCTGTCAGTTGAATCGCTTCTCGGTTGGCGTTGTGATTGTTCGTCGTTCCCTTGCCCAGCAGGACGATCGCTGCTGCTGTTTCGTCGCAGCAAACTGTGCGGGCTGCGGCATCCCGTTCTGCTTGATCGGCGAACCAGTAAGCCACCACTGGCATACTCGACAGGATCAAAACCAGCAGCGCTGCCAGGATCATTCTCGGCGCCGGGTTGCGGATGCCCCCGTTAGTGATCAGCGCCGATGCAATCACCAACAGCGTGATCGAAAAACCCAGGGGCTTAAAGAAGAAAGCTATTAAACCGAAAATCGCTGCTCCGACTGGCGTGTCTGGGGCAAAAAAAGCGAGGAACAAAAGGCTGATCAGCAGCAAAACGCGCAGCCGGTCTATTAACGGATTGTCTTTGCCTCCCGATTGATCCCACCACGATTTGATCAGTGAGAAGAGGAGGAATAGAAATAGAATGCGAGCGAATAGTTCAGGCATCTTGCAATATTCTGTGTCTTCATAAATTAGTACGGAAGTGTGGAACGAGCGCTAATTTAGCTGCGGCAGGAAATTCTGGCATCGGTTGAGTTGGGTTGTTAACTTTGGCCGATCGCGCAGTCCGATCGCATTTCTAAGAAATGCTCGATTCCGGTCAGCTATCAACTATTGGTTGCAGGCAAGGAGATCTCGCTACTTCCAGTCAGTCGATTTTAGATTGAAGAATTTTAGATTTTAGATTGACTCCACAGATGAATCTAGGAGCAGGCACTTTGGTCTAAAATTTTAGGCTCTCCACACTCATAGCGTCGGGGGGTTGTACCCGTTTTGGGGGCGGGTCACAGATTGCTGACAGATAATTGGTAATCGATAGTTGGTTAATGGTCGATCGGTAATTGATAATGGATGGAGCCGGCGGCAGGTGAAATTGACTTGGCAATTCAAGCCTGTTTTGTGCTGCTGCTATTTTTCCCATTACCTGTTACCCGTTCACCAATCCCAATTTATCGGCGTTTCAGTTGATTCCGAATTGCCTGCGTTACCGTTTGAATTACTTTAACACGAGCATAATACTTGTTATCGGCCGCAATTATAGTCCAGGGAGCTGGCGGGGTGCTGGTGCGCTGAATCATTTGATTCACCGCCACTTCATAATAATTCCACTTTTGGCGATTCCGCCAATCTTCGTCGGTGAGTTTGTATTGTTTAAATGGATTGTTTTGTCGCTCTGTAAACCGCTTTAGTTGCTCGTCCGGACTGATGTGCAGCCAGAATTTAACTAAGACACAACCAAAACTGGTGAGTTGCTCCTCAAATTCGTTAATTTCCTGGTAAGCTCGGCGCCATTCGGGCTCGGCTGCAAATCCTTCGACTCGTTCGACGAGCACTCTACCATACCAACTGCGATCGCAAATGCTGATTTTACCAGCAGTCGGCAACCGCCGCCAGAACCGCCAGAGATAGTGGTGAGCTTTTTCTTCGTCTGTGGGGGCAGCAAACGGATTAACGGTGTAACTGCGGGGGTCTAGGATGTCCGTCAAGCGTTTGATCGCGCCTCCTTTGCCGGCCCCATCCCAACCTTCAAACAGCACTAACACGGGGATTTTATCTGCGTCGATGCTTTGTTGCAGTTTGCCAAAACTGGTTTGTGCTGCGCGAAGTTCTTGTTTGTATTCGTCTGGCGACAGCGATTGAGTCAAATCTACTTGGGCGAGCAAATCCGGTTCAGCGGGTTGCAATTTTTCTTGAGGTGGCAATTTCAGTGGTGCAGATTGCGTCGGGAGTCTCTCTAGGGCTTCTGTAATTGTCGCTGCCATTTGCGTTAAAACTTTGACTCTCGCCCAGCGCTGGCAGTCGCCTTCTACTAGCGTCCAAGGTGCCGGGCCCGTGCCGGTTTGAGTTACCATTTCTTCGGCAAAACTTTTGTATTCTTGGTATTTTTTGGCTTGTTTCCAGTCTTCGGGCCGCACTCGCCAAGCTTGTAAGGTGTCGTCTTCTAGTTTTTTGAGCCTGCGCTTGAGTTCTTTTTTGCTCAGGTGAATCCAAAATTTGGCGATCGCCACGCCATCATCTACCATCTGCCGCTCGAAGGCGTTGATTTGCCTGATGACTGTCGGTTCTTCGGCTTCGGAAACTCTCTGGAACAATCGGTCTTCTAAAACATGAGTGTACCAACTGTGGTAGAAAAAACCAATCCGCCCTCGCGCCGGCAGTTTCTGCCAAAACCGCCACAGGAAAGGATAGCCCATTTCTGCCTCTGACGGCGGCCAAATCGGGTGGACGGCAAACCCTCGCGGATCCATGTACCCCACCATTTGTTTGACGAGGGCGCCTTTCCCCGCAGCCGCCCAGCCTTCGAGGACAACGATCGCGGGCAGTTTTTTTTCCCAGCAGGTTAGTTGGAGCGATCGCAACTGCTGCATTAAAACTTCGATTTTGGCATCATAGGTTTCTTTGTCCAAGGAAATATCTAAATCGAGGTTGTCGAGCATATTTACCTCATGCAAATCCGAGAAAGCTGTTTAACGTTAGTTTAACGTTAGGATAAAATTAAATCTTCAAGTGCCGCAAAAAGTTATAAAAACTACACTTACGGTCGGTTAAAAGCGAGCTGCTTCTCTAGCCCAATCCAGGCTCCCCTTAATACAAACAAAACTCTCCTCACCTCAAACTTGCCAAAAAAAAATTGAGCGGTTATAATTGAAATAGGGAACTTTTTAATAAGTTCAACTTCTCCCATCCCCCGATCGGGCGAGCTAACAGGAGCAGCAACAAATCCCTGCAATAGGATTTATTGTAAAACAGAGCAAAAGTAAAAATCAACTACCCGGTGGGGGTGAAAACTTCTTTACTTAGCTGCATCAAATTTATTTAAACAGCAGTCGATCGAGCGCCAAGCTCGAAAGATTTGACAGCGCTACCAAAGAAAGTAAAGCGCTAACTCAATTCAAGAATTAAATAAAAAAAAGCCCAAAAAGGCAAACCAATTTTTATGATTGCGCCATGAGATAAAACCCGAACACCTGGGCGGTACAGACAGGTTTCAGAGTTTTATCGACACCCAAAAACACCCGCATTACATCCGCGTTAATTCGCGTTAATCCGCATCAATCTGCGGTTAAAAAGCAAAAACACGGATTTATCTGACATCTTGCACCAGTCCCATAGTCCGCCAGGGGTTTAAACCCCTGTCTCATAGCGAAAGTCGTCTGAAGACGACTGCTGCGAGCGGAATTTAGTCAACTTTAGTTGAGTTGAGTTTTTGGCGGTTATAGGACTTATTGAAAAGGGTGCAGAATCTCAGATTTATGCGATAGATTCACTGCCTTCATTTTCCCATACCAATTAACAGGAACAGTCCGAAATTACGGATTGCAAAGTTTTCTATGAATATCTTGACAACACGCTCCTATAAAGGCGAAACTGACTGGTGCGCGATCGCAAATTTAATCGATGCTTGCGAAACAGTCGATGGGCCAGGCGAAGAAGTATCCGCCAGCGAACTAAAGCTTGTACTCGACGCCCCCAAACTCGACAAAGCCCGCGACGTACAGTTGTGGGAAGACGGAAACTACAGACTATTTGGTTTATCACTCCTAGATATGCCCGATTCGGAGGATGAAATAGACGCCTGTCTCTGGTTTTACGTGCATCCAAACGTCCGCAGCCAAGGTTTGGGGGAAAATATCGTTAAATGGGGTGAAAAGCGGCTGGGCGAAGTCTCGAAACAACGGAATTTACCCGCTACATTGCGTACCTACAGTCGGGAAGATGAAACCGATGAGATGCGGCTGTTAGAGAAACAGGGCTTTAAGGTCGATCGCTATTTTCTCACAATGGCGCGATCGCTCGCCGAACCAATTCCCGCACCCGAATTTCCCGCTAATTTTGCCCTGACGCACGTATCCGGGGAAAAAGACATCCAACCCTGGGTAGAAATGTTCAACCAGTCATTCATCGATCACTGGAACCACCACGATTTAACTGCTGAAATCGTGCGATACTGGATGCAGGAGGAGAATTATCAGCCGGAATTAGATTTGATTGCTGTTTCGGGCGATCGTAAATTTGCTGCATTTTGCGACTGTCAAATCAAACCCCAAAAAAACTCCCGC
>NZ_JAEQCI010000082.1:0-44367 GCF_020738565.1 Microcoleus sp. PH2017_12_PCY_D_A
AGTTTGATGCCCTGTTTCTAACTGCTGTTGTAACTCGGATATTTGAGATTGCAGTTGATTTTGATTTTGATTGGCTGTCTCGATTTGAGTTTGCAATTGCGATTCTAATTCGGAGCGAGTTGCTAAATCAGATTGCAGTTGCGATCGCTCTTGATATACAATTTCTAACTGATTTTCTAATTCGGATACTTGAGCTTGCAGTTGAGCTTGACTCTGATTGGCTGTCTCGATTTGACTTGGGAATTCCGAGAGTTGAGCGAAAAGGTGCGATCGCTCTCTGTTAGCCGTTTCTAATTGAAGCTGCAATTCTGACAACTGAGACAGCAGTTGTTCCCGCTCTCCAAGCACCGTTTCCGATCGACTTTGCAGCTCAGATAATTGAGAATTTAGCTGCATTTTATCTTGGTTGGCAGCTTCTAACTGTGTTTCCAGCTCAAATAATTCAGATTGAGATTGCTGCGGTTGTTGGCTAGCGGTTTGCAATTGAGAGTTGAGTATTTCTCTTTCTTGCTCTGCACTCTCCAGTTGAGCTTGCAAATCTGCAAGTTGAGACTGAAGTTGCTCCCGCTCTTGAATTGAGCGATCGAACTTAATTTGAACTTCCGACAACTGGTATTGTACCTGCAATCTGGTTTGACTAGCCGTTTCCAACTGACTTTCAAATTCCGAAAGCAGAGCGTCAAATTGAGAACGTTGTGCATCAACCGCCTCTAACTCTGCTTGCATTTCCCGGATTTGAGCGTTAAGTTGCGATCGCTCCTGAGTTGCAACTTCTAACTGATATTTAAGTTCGACCACTTCCGCTAACTGAGACTGAGCTTGCTCAGCATTTTCTAGCTGAAACTGCAAATCAGCAATCAGAGCATTAACTTGCGATCGCTCCTCAGCAATTCCCGCCAAAAATCCTTCCAATTCCGACACTTGAGTATTTAACAAATCTTGCTCGCCCGTCACAACTTCTAAGCGACTTTGCAACTGGGACAATTCTGAATTTAGCTGATTTTCATTCTGCATCTTTTCCCGCAATTCCGAAGTTCGGGCATCCAACTGCGACGACAGCTTCGATATCGCCTCCTGCGAACCCTGCATCCGCACCAAATTGCGTGAATTTCGCTTATTCAAAATTAGCCAGCAAACTAATGCCCCGCCTCCAAATCCTATTAATAAAAGTAATGCTTCCATTGGTTTTATCTAATTCATATAAAGTGATTTGCCTTGCAGCTTGCCCTCAAAAAACGGACATCCAGAAATCGCTAACTTACTCAGGCTATCACAACTTGGGCCCTTGCGTTCACTTGGCTCGGCAATTTATATTTATTTACAAAAACCCAACAGGTAAGGTGTGCATTGGTGTCAACAATCGCCTGAAAACCTTTGTATCTCTCGTTTATAGCCGAGTCTCCCTCCCCCTCGCATACCCCTTCAAAAGGCGAGTAGGGGTTGACGCAAGAGCGCTTCCGGTTCCCCCCTTCTTAAGGGGGGTTAGGGGGGATCGAAAACCTAATCGTCAAACAGTAAATCGGCACTAAACTTGACGCGCTTGTTGACACTAAAGTCAGATGTTCTGCACAAGTCCAATTAGCGAAGCAAATCCACAATATGAGGAATAATCCCCATATGTTGAGTCAGCAAATAATCCAACCTATCCGCCAGCAAACTAAAAATTAAATCGTTATAACTCATCCCGTATTCCGCCAAACCCAAAGCCACCAAACTCGTCACATTTTCTCCAGGATGCTTCAGATCCGGTTTCGGATTTGCTTCCAAAACATAAAGCGAGCCATCAGCATCGCTGCGGACATCAATCCGCACCAAACTGTTCAAACTAAACTCCCAATAAATTTTACTAGCCAACTCAATTAACTGCTGTTTTAGTTCAGGTTCCTCCGCGCCCATCAACCGTCCGCGATCGGCCGTAATCGCCTTTTTATCCATAGAAGTAAAGATGCGTTCCTCCGACTCCAAAACTCGTTCTACCGTCGAAAAGGCAAAGGGTTTCGGATTTTTGTAAAAACCGCCTTTAGCATAAGTAACATAGCCGCAAACCGCTACACAAAATTCTCGTCCCGGCAAATATTTTTCAATTAAAGCAGTATTGTGAGTTGCTCGGTGGACTTCGGAAACCGCCTGAGACAAACCTTCAATCTTGTCTACAAAATGAACGTGCAGCGAAGCGCGGCCGGATACTGGTTTAACCACAAAAGGCCCTAGATATTCGCCAAAAGCAATGGCAAACCGCTCGTGCAAATTAGGCTGCAAAATTCCTTGAGAAGGATGCCAAGTCATAAACGGAGCGGTTTTAATTCCGACTGATTGCAGTTCCCGTTTAAAAGCGTGTTTGTTATCTAAAGTTGAACTGTTTAATGGATTGTGACCGACATAAGGCATTCCCAACATTTCCAACAAGGCGGGAGTGTGACAAACTGGATTGTAGCCCTGGACGCCGCCCGTATTCAGCCACACTAAATGGATATTTTGTTGTTTTAGCTGTTGCGGCAAGTTCATGTCGTCAGGGATGACATAGACGTGGTTGAAACCAATTTCTGTTAATGCTTGGGCAATCTCGCGGGCGACTGTTTCGTAACTTTTCCAAGAGCGGGGATTGTGTGTTTTGTAAATCACGGAGTCCGGGCGATCGCAGTTGCCGCCGAATACCACAGCAATTCGCAATTTAGCAAAAAATACCTCTAAATATTGAGGCAGTAAACTCAAGTCATAATGCCATGAATTCATGTTAGTTGATTTTGCAAACATTTAAGTATTTGTTCCTTGTTGTTTCATTTTTTGTCGGTTGAACTGCTAGATTTTGCTAAATATATTCCCGCTAAAACCACGGCCAAAGCGAACCAATTAAATAAGCTCAAACTTTCGGCAAATAGTAACCAGGCAAGAATTGCGGTAATCACGGGTTCTAGCAGCAGGAAAAGCGCGACAAATCCCGATGATAAACGGCCGAGACTGTGGATGAGAAGTCCTTGGCCGAAAGCTTGGCAAATCACGGCTAAAGCAATTACAGCCAGCCATCCTTGCCAAGAATAAGGGAAAACCCGATCGCCCGCCAGCACCACCAGCGGCAAAATCAAGATGCTGCCAATAAAACAGCGCCACATCAAGATAGTTGTCGCCGGGAACTTGGCGCGCAAATGTTCTGCTATCAGTAGATTTCCTGCATAAAACATCGCCGATAACAGCGCAGCAATGTCACCGGCAAAATTGTCTCCCGCTATTTGCAAGTCTTTAGTGCCGATCGCAATTGCACCTCCCAACGCCACCGCCAGTCCCACCAAAAACCTGCTGTCAAAGCGCCTTCCCAACAGCAGCCATCCCCCCAAAGTAGTAAATAAAGGAGTTAAATTCCGCAGTACAGTAGAATTAGCGACATTCGTCTGAGTCAGCGACCAAGCCCACAAACCCAAAGAAGCAGAAGAAACCACGCCTACGGCTGTTAATAAAATGAAATCGCGCAGAGTGTAGGTCGATCGCACTTCCACCTCATCCCCAGACATTCGGCGGCGCGCTTCCCCCGCACCATTCCAGAGTCCAAATACCGCAGTTGCTATCCACAAACGGTTAAAAACCGTAGCATTCGGGCCGATTTCCCGTTCGCTCAACCTAATAAAAATGGCGGCCAGGGACACCGCCAGCAGCGCCGCCGACAAGGAGACGATCGCCCAAACTTTACCTTGACTGTCAGCTAATTCACCGTTTGTTAAATTGTCCGGGTTGCCCGAAACAATAGTTTTGTCTTCTGTTGTTAAGGCGGAGTTTAACTCATTTTTATCCAAAATATTGCGCTGTAGTTCAATATTTTCTTCTGGCAATCCCAGTTTTTTTGACATTGTTAAATTTTCCCATGAAGGCAGAAGGCCAGAATACCCGGCGGTTTCAACCGTACGTCCTATCTTAGGTTGAAGGTTTCACAGAAAGCCTTGTCAACGCCTCCTGGAGCGCCGGCGGCAATTGACGGATAATCTTGCCCTTGTCCCGATCGACACCAACCAAAGTTACCTGTGCAGTCACGTACAATTCTTGAGCGTCGGGCGATCGAATTTCGTAATCCCAAAGTAGCCTCACCCCCTCGCTAGCAAGCATCCGCGTTCTCACTGCCACAGATTGACCCATTTGTACAGAGCGGTGGTAGCGCAGCGAAAGCTCAACCACGGGCAATTCCACACCCTGCGCCACCCACTCTGCATACTCGATGCCGAGAGAGCGCAAACTTTCCACCCGCGCTTCCTCCATCCAAGCCAGATAAGTCCCGTGCCAAACCGCGCCGCTGTAGTCAGTATGGTGGGGGTAGACTCGCACCAAATATTCAAACCAGCCCTCCGAGTCCATCCCGGGCCGCTTTTGAATAGCACCAGCCGCTGCGAGTTCTGGTTGAGTTCGATCGTTCTCTAACACGTTACAAATTGTTCCAAAACGCTACATTTCTACAAATCATAAAGCAAACTTCAAGATTATGCTTAACATTAAGCCACTAGAGTAACAACGCCCTAGTGAGAGCGCTGCACCAGAAAACTCAACTGTTTTTACCCCAAAAACCATGATAGAAAAAATTTTAGTAGCCGTCGCCGGTCGCGGCTTGTGCGAAGAGATGTTTAATATGTTGATGGACATCCCTTCCTTGCAACAAAGCTCTGTCACCGTTCTGCACGTCGTGCCGCAGCAAGTAACTTCCGATGGCATGGCCGACAAGTTGGAAGAAGGAGGTAAAATTTTAGCACAAGCAGTGCAGTCTTTGAAAATAGATCCCAGCAAAGTCAATCCGCGGCTGAAACAGGGAGATCCAAAAACCACAGTTTGCCAAGTCGCAGAAGAAGAAAAATCCGACTTAGTGATTATGGGTTCTAGGGGATTCGGACGGCTGCAATCGATTTTGGAAAACTCAGTCAGCCAGTACGTTTTCCAGCTAACATCCAGACCGATGCTGTTAGTAAAAGACGATATCTACGTCAAAAAAATTAAGCGCGTCATGGTGGCGCTAGACAACTCAGAATCTGCAAAACAGTCATTGCAGCTTGCGCTATCTTTGGTTAAAGAAGTCAGCGGCGGACAGATAATTCTAGTACACGTCACCAAAGATTTGACGGGAAAATCTACTGAAGATTTAACAGCAACTGCTGAAAAAGACCCCGTATTGGCTCCCGGAGTAGCCCTCGCGAAACAAATGGGAGTTAGCTACCGCTGCGTGAGTGCGACAGGTAAGCCCGGGGAAGCAATTTGTCAGATTGCAGACGAGTTGAATGCAGATTTGTTGGTAATCGGTTCCCCCGATCGGCGGCCAAACGTTGCTAAAAACTTCCTGGATCTCGATCGACTCCTAGGAAATTCCCTATCAGACTACGTGCGAGTCTACGCCAACTGTCCCGTCTTGCTAGCCCGCACAGTTGTCAGCTAAACTCTCAACACTAACAGTTAACAAAAAAGCGCCCCAGCAAAAAACTGTTGGCGCTTTTTTTACAACCAGCTTTCGCCAGAAATAAATAGCAGCAGTTGCTACTCTTTTCCGCCTTGACGGCTAGCCGTTTGAATGTACAGAATGATTAGAAAAACACTGGGAACCAATACAAACAGAATGGTTGCCACAAACCCTAAATCGTTAACTTCCATGAAGACCCCCGCCTGTATCGGAAAATAGGAAAACACACACCACTAGGATACCACTCAAAGGCCAAAGGCAAACTGGAAGACAGAAGGAGCCTCGGAGCCACGGAGAGCCCGAGAAGCGGAAAGCGGGAGAATGTCTACTTCTTCTTCCCTCTTCCCTCTTCCCTCTTCCTTCCTTTGGCTACGCGATCGGACAAGTCTTCTTTCTATCCGTTACATCCGTTACATCCGTTACATCCCGTACAGTGCTTCGTTGCCGAACTTCCTTCATCAAGCCCAGCTAAGGCTTCGTCTTGACGCTCACCGGGCCGTTGACCATAGTTTGACAAGCCAACCGATAGTTTTCGGGCTTTTTCTTGAGCTTGCGGTTCTCAAAGTCAGTGCGGGGCGACAGATTTTCACCGCCCTCGACAATTTCCACAATGCAGGTGCCGCATTGACCGATGCCCCCGCAATTCATCATCTTTCCCGAAAACGTGTATAAGTCGATGCGGTTTTCTAGAGCTTTGAATCTCAAATTGGCTCCGTCTGCTGCGATGACTTCCTGATTTTCCTTCACAAACTTGATATTGGCCATTGCCGATCCTTTAACGCAGTTGACATAGAACTCTATTACAAAATATTAACTAATGTGTCGGTTATTAAGAATATTTAGGGCCCAGAAAGTAGAAATTGCTCGTGGGGCAACTCAAAATGCAAAAATCTGGCTCCTGATTTTTGCATTGGTGGTTTTGACTGGACGCTGGGCGTGCGGGGTCAGAAACTCGGTGTATCCCTAGATTTCACGCCGCCAAACCAATATTTTGCCCAGAAACCGGATTTCTGGGTCTTAGTTTTGAGTTGCCAAATACACGATGCCCAATGCCGTTGGCGGTAAAAGGTCGATCGCCCGAACCGAACCCAACCCAACCTAACCTCAAGGAGCATCCGAGAGGTTATTAGTCGGAAGATTGCTCACAGCGCGCTGGAGAGACGAAAGCCCCAGGTTGTAGTTGACAATTGCCGACAATCGGTTTCTCTCAGCCCTAGTCAAATCTGTTTCCGCCTGAATCACATCCGTCTGAGTGCCGACGCCAGCTTGAAACCGGAGTCTGGCCAGACGCAAAGCTTCCCTCGACTGCAAAACTCCGGCTTCAGAAGTTTCGATATTTTCAAAACTCGACTCCAAACCAAAATAAGCTTGTTCGACTTCCCGGCGCACTTGGTTGCGGATTTGGTCAAATCGACTTTCGGCGATCGAGATATCGGCATCCCGCTGTTTCACCCTCGCCTTCACCGCGCCCCCGTCGAAGAAATTCCAAGTCAGATTGGCTTGTACCGCATAGCCACTCGCCCAGCCGCGAGTTGAAAACGGTCTTGTATCGTCAGTAGTTAGCCCTTGAAAGTTGTAGGAACCAGTGACATTAACTTGAGGTAGCCCCCCCGCCCGAATCGATCGCCTCTGTTGCTGGCTGATATTCCTCTGTACTAACTGCTGTTCCAACTCGGGGCGATTCTTAAAAGCCTGGACAATACTCTCTTCCAAAGACAGCCTCCAGGAGCCAGCTTGCTCCACCGGGTCAGCCGCCGTCAAGTTTGCCGACTGACTGATATTCAAAATCTCAGCCAGCCGCCGCTGGGCCACCCGCTGATCGCGACGGGCCACGGACAGTTGCTGCACTTCGTTGGCCACATTTGACTGAGCCTGCAACACAGCAAAGCGGGTTCCCACCCCGGCGCGTTCCAAAGCTTCCGCATCCCGCAAACTTTGCTGGGCATTTCTCACCGAAGCTTGGCGGATAGCAACTTGTCCGTCGGAGTTTTGCAGGTTGTAGTAAGCCTCAGCAGTGTCGAAGCGGAGTTGCTCGGCTTGGCGTTCCAAATCCAGTTCCCGAAAGCGCAACTGTTCCCTAGCGGCGCGGATATTTGCGTTGCGGCGGCCGAAAATGTCGAGGTCGTAGCTCAACTGCAAAGTGTTGTTGAGACCGATCGTGCCGAAATTTTGAAACTCGGGAGAATTGGTCGGGAGTTGGCGGCTGGCGGGTAAATTTGCATTTTGGCGGAGTCGAGTCTGCACCCCAATCTGTCCGCTGGCGCTGACTTGGCGGGTTGCGGCCATTTGAAAAGTCAGATCTGGAAATAAAGCAGCCTGCTGTTCGCGCACGCCCGATCGACTTTGTTCGACTTGTTTCTGGGCGATTTGCAAAACTTGGCTGTTGCGGCGGGCCAGATCGATCGCCTGCTGCAAAGTAATTGACTGAACTTCCTCGATCCTGACATCCTCCGGCTTTGTCGGAAACTGTAGCGGATTCGGGTTGGGTTCCAGGGTAGCCGGGGGCTTGGTGTCTAAAATGCCCTTCGGGGTAAGAGGCGGGAAAGTTTCATTGGGAGTGCCGCGGGGAACTGGTGCTGGCAAATTCGGCGCCGGAACATTGCTGGGGTTGCTCGGAACAGGTTTCTGCCGAGTATTTGCCGGTGCTGGTGTTGGAGACTGCGCCAAATACTCCTGCTGGGTTGATGGGGCAGCCGGAGCAGCCTGTTGGGGCTTTGATGCTTGCTCTGACTCGGTTGGGAGAGTTGCTGCGATCGTAGCTTCCCCGGGCTGCTGAGAGTCGGAGGTTGGTGGGTTTTGGGCGATCGACTGTTCTGGAGCTTCTGATGTTGGTTCTGAGGCTGTGTTCGAGGTCGATCGAATATTCTGCGCTAATTCGATCGGATTGCTAAGGGAGGAACTGTCCTGAGATTGAGCCGGAGGCTGTGCTGAAGCACCCTGTCCGGCGTTGCTGAAAGTAATTGCAGCGCCCACTCCGACCACCACGATTTGACGAAAAACACGCATAATTTTTTAATTACTTTGCAATTCTAGAGACAATTTTAGAGCAAGATTGAGGTCTCAAGTTTCTAGTTTGTTTCCTGAACCCGACAGTTACAAGTCATAATTACCGTACTCGTGTTGCTTGTGAAGGCTTGATGCAAAATTTACAATTGAACTTCAGCAGTTGCCAGACCGATCGCCCCCGAGATTAGTTCCTCTACGCCACTTACCGGCAAAATCCGGGTTTTCAGGGACTTTTCGAGCTGTTCTACGGTCATGTCGTCAAGAAAACGAGGTTCCCCCTGTTTTAGCATCACCGAAGGCAGGAGGATGCCATCTCCCAAGTCTTTTCCCTGCAAAGCTTCGAGTAAATCTTGCCCGGTGAGCAAACCCGTAACAGTGATAGTTTGTCCCCAGTAGCGGCTGGACAGTGCCACCATGTTGACGGACAAGCCGGGAATCTGGTTGAGTTGTTGTGCGATCGGCAAAAAAGCCTTTTCAACAGCATTTCCCACCACCCAAATTAATTTTCTCGGAGAGTCAACTTTCGCCTCTTGATGCTTCTCAAAAGCCGTTTCAAACTGTTGAATAAACTGCCGAATCGAACCCACACCATTACCAATTTGGGGATAATCTGCATAATCAGCCGCCGACGGCAAATCCAAACCAGCAATTAAAAACCACTCATCAGCCAGCCAAATACAGCGCGATTTTGAATCTCCCTCAGTTGCTAAAATGGGATTTAAATCTTCTCCCCCCCTTGACAAGGGGGGGTTGGGGTTAGAATCTCCTTCAGTTGCTAAGATGGGATTTAAATCTTCTCCCCCCCTTGACAAGGGGGGGTTGGGGGGGGTGGATTTTGAATTCCTCCTTTTCGCCTTTTTACCGTTTTTCCCCTGACTTAAAACCCCTTGAATTTGCTGCACTTGCGCGATAACTTCCCGCGCTTTTTCCGGAGTTACAGCAATCAATTCATCTTCCGCAGGACGAAAGCGAGTCAAACCCACCGGCACCACAGCCACCGAAGCCACAGCCGGGATATTTCCAGTATGAAACTTTGCCAAATCTAGCAAAGTGCGTTCCAAATGTTCGCCGTCATTAATCCCCGGACAAACAACAACTTGAGCGTGAATTTGCAAGCGGCGCTCTTGAAACCATTTAATTTGTTCTAAAATCTTCCCAGCCCGAAAATTTTTCAGCAACCTAATTCGCACATCCGGTTCCGTAGCGTGCACCGAAACATAAAGAGGAGAAAGCCGCATTTGTTCGATGCGATTCCACTCTTTTTCAGTCAGATTCGTGAGAGTCAGATAGCTGCCATAAAGAAAGCTGAGGCGGTAGTCATCATCCTTGAGATATAAAGTTTCGCGCTTTCCTGGAGGCTGCTGGTCGATAAAGCAAAAAGGGCAGCGGTTGTTGCACTGAATTAGTCCGTCGAAGAGCGCGGTTTCAAATTCCACACCCAAGTCTTCGTCATACTCTTTTTCTATTTCCAACTTGTGAGTTTTGCCTTTAGCATCTAAAACTTCTAGTTCGAGAAATTCGTCGGCGCACAGGAATTGATAATCGATCAAGTCGCGGGGTTTTTGGCCGTTGATGGCGACGATCGAGTCTCCGACATCAAATCCCATTTCGGCGCAGATGCTGTCGGGGATAACTTTGGTGATTAGGGCTGGCTTGGTTGAGGATTCGCTCATAATTTCGGGATTAATTTTTGAGATTTGATAAATTATTTTTGACAATTTTTTGTAGATTAGGACTTAGGAACGGGTGGCGATAAACCGGGTTTTTACCCAAATACTTGCTTGAGGCCCTCTATCTCGGTTAACAACCCGGTTTCTTTGTTTGGAGTGCGTTCCTAACTATATATTTAAATGTGTAAATATCATTATCATAATTAGCGTTTTTTGTCAATTTATTCGGGCAACACCGAGTGCAGTGATTTGTCAGACTTTATATTTTTTTAGGGTGACTGTATGGATATGCAAAGAATTAGTTCATAATCGCCGTTAACACTCCTGCAATCATTTTACTTTTTGGATGCGACCGGCACCAAAACGACGCACATAGGTTGAACCAACGCGCACGATCCATATCTGAGCAGTGGGGTACTTTGTTCGGAGTCGGCTACAGGCAACTATCTCGTTACTATCGATTTCCCATGCAGATGTCTCAATATCGATCGCCACAATTTTACCTTTGTTACTGGGTTCCACTTGCGATCGCACTATGCGATCGTATATCTCATCGCCAAGTCGTGCAAACTCTTGCTTGCTATAACGGGGTTTCAGAATAGTCATCGCAGTTCTCTGTGGTTGTCAACTTAATTATACACTTTTAACTTTCAGAGGATGCTTGCATTTACCAAATCAACTGAATTGGCTTTAACAAAATAAACTTGTCCTGTCACCGAACATACACCATTATATTTTTTCCATACACTGTCCTGCAATCTGCACCTGAAAAGGTATTCCCGATCGCGTTGGCTGCCATCCGAGTTGCAGTGCTTGCCGTATCCATTGTGCTACATCAGAGGGTCTTACTGGTATTTCACAGTGATTTATACTCCCGTTTTGAGGATGAGGTCGATCGGTGATAATAACTAATACCGAACCTGAATTTTCAGCGTGTTCGACAGCAACATGAAGATTTCCGCCATGAAAGCATTCTTGTGTATAAGTAGGTTGTCTGCGGATGAGCCAGATGAAAGACTCCCCGTCAACAATGATTTTTCTGGTTCCTTTTTTCGGTATTGACATAGTTTGTTTCAACTGAAATATTTCCGCCTTTTGAATAAGCATTGAGAAACCGGGTTTCTGACGAAAAATATAGGTTTTGTGGCAGAGTTTTTGCCAGAAACCCGGTTTCTGACCTCTCGTGCGTAAGTCCTATGTGCTTTCTAAATCTTCCCGGTCTGATGAAAAAGCGGTAATGTTTGTCCGGTCATTGATTGCTGCCAAGATTGGTGAAAGCTTGCGGCTCAATGTCATACTGCTTTGCATGGGCATATCATATCATGTCCGGTCTATTACCAGCGATCGAGACGGTTTGTAGTGTGGACTTTAGTCCGCAAAATCCTGCGGACTAAAGTCCGCACTACAAACTTGTTCGTAGTGCGGACTTTAGTCCGCAAAATCCTGCGGACTAAAGTCCGCACTACGAACTTGATGATGGTTATTTTAGTTACCCACGATCGCATACCACAAACTCACCATCAAACACAAACTCGCTAAATGCTGGGGCATCAAAGATTTAATCGATCGCTTGGCAATTTTTTGCGTCACAAATATTGTCACCAACAATGATACAATTAAAGTGACGCCTTGCAAAAAACTAATCACCGCCGGATCTCCCACAAAACTCGGCAAATCCTCTCTAACTTGTCCGAAAGTGGCAAAAGTTACGGGAATAACTCGCCCGCCTTCCTGCAAGCCCAACCGCCAATAGTGAGCCAAACTACCGCCCCAAACTAGAGGTAGATATCCGTAGGCGAGACAGACAAATGAAAGCGGTTTAGTAATTTTAAATGGCATGGTTTCTGCTTGTCCCAATCGATAAATTGCTTGCATGACTGCATAGGCTACTAGGGGAATCATCGGCGGGATAATTAACACTGCGATCGACAGTCCTAAATGAGGTAAAAATTGCTCTAAATTGATGCCCAGCCCCAACAAACTATTGATCTCCGGTAAGCGGTGGAGATAGATACCGCCTAATAATAGAAATAATAGGGCAACTTCATAACTGTGGGGAACGTGGGTTGTCCATAATTCAATGCCGGGAGGGCGCAAATTTAATTCTACCGATCGATGGGGACAAGCTTTCAAACAAGTCATGCACAACACGCAATCTTTATTATCGGTTAATTGGGCTGGATGGGAATAAACCGGACATCCATCAGTCGTCAATCCTTCCCCAAAACCTGCGCCTCCTTTATAACAATGGTAGGTGCTGCATTCCGCCGCGCAGGTTCCTTGTTGGGCGCGCAGTTCGATAATTGAGAGTTTAGCAAATAAGCCATTCATTCCCCCGATCGGGCATAAATAACGGCACCAAAACCGCCTCTCGAATATCAGCGAAAAAATTACTGCGCCCGCCGTAATTAGCAATAACAAACAACTGGATAAATAGGCAGTATTTTCTAAATTCCACAACTCTTCCCACAGAAATATCATAGTAAATAATCCGAAGAGAAACCAGCCGCCCCATTTTTCGGCTAATTGGCGCGGCCATTTATTGAGAGTTCGCGGTAAAATTTTCAGCGATAGTTTTTGGACGATTTCCCCATAAATCATAAACGGGCAAAAAGCACACCACAATCGCCCGACGATCGGGAATAATAATAAAATTAACGGCCACCACCACGCCCAAAAGATATTTAGGGCAAAATTGTGTTGTCTATCTTGGGGAGCAACAAACAGGATAATTACTACTAATGCAAATACCCAAGTGGTAAACCAATAATTCACGCGATCTGGATACCAATCGCTCCGCAAAAATTGCCTAAATTTGGGATATATCTTGAATAAATTCAGCCGGAACTTTTGTTGTTTCGCCGCTTGGGCCCAGAATACTTCTTCCGTTAATACCTGATTTCCCTGGGCTTGAACTAAAGCGCGATCGACCATTCCCTGCAATTCCTGCAAGTTCCCTGGAAAATCGTAGGCTTGCAAGCGGCGAATTGCTTCCGGCGTTACTTGGGGCTTGACTAATTTCTTTTTGCGACAAATGATGTTGAGATAATAGTTGACTTGTGCCTCTAAATCTGCTTTTCTCACCCGCAATGATGGAACTTTAATCTTATGTTGCGTCAGGTTATCTAGTTGGGGTTGGACGGTTTCTGAAATTAAAATTATCCTGGCTTTACTAGCTCGCGGTGGTGGCGGTATTTGTCCTTCTTTGACAACTGGTGTATAAGTTCCCTCGGTTAATAGTTGCTGAATTTGAGGGCATAATTGAGCTGGCAATTCTTGCACGTCGTTTAAAATTAACGTACCTTCTCCCAACCATTCTAACAACCCAGGTTTACCGCCCAAACGCCCGAATAATTCGGCTCCATTGCTCTGAATCAAGGCACTTTTGATCTGAATTATTGGTTCGCTGCGCCGATCGGACCCGAAATGAATTAAAGCGGCTAAATTATCTTTTTCTAAACCGGGTTCGCCAGAGATTAATACCGATCGCGCGTCACTCGATGCAGTGCGAATTTGTTGCCGCAATTTTACCGCATAACGGCTATTCCCAATGACTCCCCGTTTCGCCTGCGGTACTAGATAGCTGCGGAGGGCATTTTGACGCTCTTTTTCGTAGGCGATTTCTGCTTCTAACTGCTCTAATTTCGCAGCCAAACGTTGGGCGTAGGCTTCGACAATCTGCGGATATCTTTCTAGTAAATTGCGCCAGCGATCGGCACTAATTACCCAAAATTGACATTCTGTACGGGTAATAATTCTACTATCTGCCGGTTGCGATCGCCCGAGGGCGGATAAATTCGCGATCGCCCCCGGTAACAAGCTGCTCGCCCACATCAATCCGGGTTGTTTGCGGCGGTAGCGATCGGCAACTCCCCGTTCTAAAATGTAGAGATTGGTGACAGGCGTATCTTCGATTACCACTCGAAATCCTGGGGGAAAAGTTGTCGCTTGCATTTCACGGGCGAGATCCTGTAAAATCTCGCGGGATAATATACCTAATTCGGTGCTCTCTTCGAGCCAGTTAACTAATGTTTCGGTAGACATCGCTTAGCGCCGGCGAAAGCCGAATCGTGGTAGTTGGTGTAGGATATATCATTGTGCTACATCAATCAATATTAACTGCTGGAACTAGCCTTTTGAGTTTTAGTGTGGTGTGAATTTTTTCTCTTCAGTATAGGCGATCGACACTCCCAGTTCTAATATATTTTTTCTACGCATCCTCGGGCAATCTGCACGTGAAAACGTTTCCCCAGTCGGTGAGGTTGCCATCCTAAAACGATCTCGCAAACTCTACTTGCGGCAGCAATATTTTAATAATTTGCCAATGTTCCCCAGCATCATTTCGGTGGCGAAAACGCGCCGCAGTCAAGCGTTGCAAGTTCGGTTAAAAGCGGTAAATCATCCACGAGTAAAGTTGTTGCTTGTAGTTGACTGTAAGTTATACTGGGGATTGCAGTCATTTACTGTAGAGCTTGAATAAATGCAGGGCAAATTTTTTCGCAAGCCAGAATCAGATAACAGTGATCGCGTCCCCCCGGGTCAATACCTCGCCAACGGCTTTCCCGTTCTGACTTACGGCGATACACCCTCCGTCAGCATTGAGACTTGGGAATTTAAAGTCTGGGGATTGGCAAAACCAAAAACCTTCACTTGGTCTGACTTCCAGGCCATGCCCCAAAGTAACTTTACTGCGGATTTTCACTGCGTCACCCGCTGGTCAAAACTTGACGTGCAGTGGACGGGAGTCAAAGTCACGGATTTTATGAACAGCATAGAAGTCGATCCTAAAGCCCTCCACGTCCTGGAACACTGCTACGGCGACTACACTACTAATATTGCGATCGCCGACTTCCTCCGAGAAGAAAACTTTTTCGCCCACACCGTCTTCGGCGAACCGCTATCCCCGGATCGCGGCGGCCCGATGCGGTTGGTAGTTCCGCACCTGTACGCCTGGAAAAGCGCGAAATGGATTAACGGCCTGGAGTTTACAGAAACCGAACAACTCGGTTTTTGGGAACGCAACGGCTACCACCGGAGGGGCGAACCTTGGGCTGAGGAACGCTACAGCGGTCTTTTTTGATGCGATCGACGATCTATCGCGATTAGGGCTTGCCAATAGCATCTATATATGGTATTGGTTGAGGTGCAATCGGCTCAGCAATTTTGAAAGCAGAAAGCCGCTCTCGATCGCATCTTTGGGATCTGTCACGGCGCGGGATCTGTGTAGTTCCACCAAAAGACCTAAACCGGACGATCGCACGAATGTAAGTAATTTACCCGAGCGATCGACTACTTTAATTCCCATAGGCAAGTCCCAAACAACAAATATTCGCAGTTTCTGGATTAATAGAAAACTTTTATAACTGTCAGATTCCCCAACAGCGACCCCGCTCAAAAACAGGTACCGTCCCACGTAAACGATTGTCAGAGTAGAACCCAAAATTTTCTACCTTAGTTCAAGCTCCCAGATTCAAGGAGCTGCAACTAAATCTAAAATCGACTGACAGTGTTTGTACCTAAGTGTTTGCTGTTAAAGATTTAGACTTGGAATAAAATCTAAAATTAGGATAAACCCACCAAAATCTATTTTGCGGGTTAGCGCTCGCACGACCGCGATTGCAAGGTTGACAGCCATAATTTTTATAATTTTTGGTGTGTATTTTTAGGGGGCGATCGCCCGCTTAGCGATTGGCTAGACAGCATTTATAAAGATATTGTAAAGGCTTCATAAAGAGTTTGTCAAAATTCACATAAAGTCAAAAAAAAAACACAAACTATCAGATAATGAAATTATTAATATCTTGCAACAAAAGGAATCAGGCCATGAATACCAAACTCTTATCCGCCCTGACAGCTACCGCAGCCGCCACCGCTCTATTAGGGGCAGGATCTCCAGCCCAAGCCTTCTCCTTTGGTACCAACGGTATCACATTCGGGCAAAATACAGATGTCAAGTTTAACTTCAAAGAGTCTCACGGTATGTACACTTCCTCTTTGGGAATTTACACCGTGAATGACTCGGTGACATCTCTAGTTCACACCCTGTTTTCGGAAACTAAATCCTCAGACAATGGCGCCGAGAACGAATGGAAAGGATCTTTGGGCAATACAGTCTTGGGTTCGGGAGCAGGAGTATTCACATTCCTGGCAAATCAAGTTTACACTTTGGGACTCAACAGCGGCAGCGACGGCACTGTCTACTCGACCTCTGCCTTGAACGCTGGCACCCAACAAGCCGTGTTTGGCGGCTCCTCGTTGTGGACAGCGCTCGGCAGAGAAACAACCAACACTTTCCAAGCTGCCGGAAGTTACACAGATGGAACAGCTTCTCTGTTTAAGGGAGGCACAGTAATCTCCTTCGACGATCGCGGTAACAGCAACGACACAGACTTCCAAGACTTCACCGTCAGCGCAGAAGCAGTTCCCGAACCGATTACCATGACTGGTTTGGCTCTCGGTTTGGGCGGTTTGGTTGCAGCCCGCCGCCGCCGCGCTAGCAAGACAGTTTGATAATTTTTTGAAACGAAACGATTTGCTTAATTACGTTTGACAAAAAAGAATACGATGTGCAGGCGCGCTGATGGGAAATCGGCTCGCCTTTTGCTTGATTTAAGAAGTCATTAGTCATTAGTCATTAGTCATTAGTCATTAGTCATTAGTCATCAGGAATAAGGAATATTTTTCTGATCTCCCACTCTCCCATTCTCCCACTCTCCCGCTCTCCCCCTCTGACACTCCCTCTTTGGCAACAGCAGTTTGCACGAAGAGCGATCGCAAGGATAAACTTTTGACAGTCTGTTGAGTAGCTGCCGAGACTGCTCGGCTAACAAACTTTGCTGCCGTGTTCGTCAGCACAATAACTACCACAGCCGCTGCTATTGAAGGCATTGCCTCGATCGCTTGACCCAGCAGATTTAACAAGCTAGTTTGGATTTGTTGAATTATCGCGCCCATTGTTAAATTTGAACTAAAAAATTTTAGGCAAATAATCGATCGCTGGCTAATTTCTTATTTGGCCAGACTCTTGTTCATGCTATATTCAAGAAATAATGATATCATAGATTTCATTGTCTGTATTGCTAAGTTCATTCCCCGGAAAAACAGAAAGATGAATTTTGATTTGCAGCAACTGATTAAAAGCTTCGGATATTTGGGAATTTGGGCTATTGTGTTCGCGGAATCCGGATTGCTGTTCGGTTTTTTTCTCCCCGGCGACAGCTTGCTGTTTGCTGCGGGAATTGTGGCGTCGGGGCCAAACTCTATGAATATTTGGACGCTAATTTTTGGGTGTTTTGTCTGCGCGGTGGCGGGCGATAATGTCGGCTATGCAAGCGGACACCGTTGGGGCCGCCGCTTATTTAACAAGGAAGATTCGTGGCTGTTTAAAAAAGAATATTTAGAAAAAACCGAAAACTTCTACGAAAAACACGGCCAAAAAGCAGTTGTACTGGCGAGATTTATGCCGATTGTCCGAACTTTTGCCCCGATAGTGGCGGGAGTGGCGGCAATGAAATACAAAACTTTTATGTTTTACAACCTGATCGGCGGGTTTTTGTGGACGGTGGGGCTAACGCTGCTTGGTTATTATTTGGGAAAAATGATTCCGCCGGATAAAGTAGATGAATATTTACTGCCGATTGTTGGCGCAATAATTGTACTTTCTTTTGTGCCTTCGATTATTCATATAATTCAAGAACGCCGCGCTAATAAGTAGAAAGAAGTTCGGCAACGGATTCTGTAACGGATGTAACGGATGTAACGGATGTAACGGATGTAAGAAATTTCAGTTTGATGGAAGTCGTCAAGGGTGAAGTCGGAAGAAGGGATACATAGCAAGCTTTTTGGCCATGGGCGTTTGAGGTTTAATTAGGTGGAATTACTTGATAAAAAACATTCAGTTCGCTCTAAAGTAAGGTTTGAAACTAAAGTTGAAAATTTCAGATTTATCGAGGCAAGTAAATATAAAATCGCTAAAATATAAAATCGCTAAAATATAAAATCAATAAAAAATCTAAAATAAATCTAAAATCTAAAATCTAAAATCTAAAATCGACTGACTCTGGCTGTGTGGGTTACTCCCCGGTGCTGATATCGCAAAGCAAGTCGATCGCGCACAATCAAAATTTAAGATCCGCATCACCCACCCGGAGATAATAAAAATGCAACACTTGCCCCCAGATAGGTAAATCTGCTAAAACTAACAAAGTTTGATGATTTCTGGGAAATAACATACATGGTAGCTACATCCGTCAAGATTCAACACGAAGTAAAAGACTTGTCCCTAGCCCCTTTGGGCAAGCAACGCATCGAGTGGGCAGGGCGGGAAATGCCCGTTTTGCGTCAAATTCAAGAACGCTTTGCTAAAGAAAAGCCTTTTGCTGGGATTCGCTTGGCTGCTTGCTGCCACGTAACCACAGAAACCGCTCATTTGGCGATCGCCATCAAACTCGGCGGTGGCGACGCCGTACTGATCGCCAGCAACCCCTTGAGCACCCAAGATGACGTAGCCGCTTCCTTAGTTGAAGACTACGGCATTTCCGTCTACGCCCTCAAAGGAGAAGACGCCGCTACCTACGAACGTCACGTCTACACAGCCCTAGACCACCGTCCCAATATTATCATCGACGACGGCAGCGACGTGGTAGCAGCGCTGATCCAGCACCGCCCCAAGCAAATTGCTGACTTGATCGGCACCACCGAAGAAACCACCACCGGCATCGTGCGCCTGCGCGCTATGTTGAAAGACGGCGTGCTGACTTTCCCCGCGATGAACGTCAACGACGCGGATACGAAGCACTTCTTTGACAACCGCTACGGCACAGGTCAATCTACTCTAGATGGCATTATCCGCGCTACCAATATTTTGTTAGCTGGTAAAAATATTGTGGTTGCAGGTTACGGCTGGTGCGGCAAAGGCACGGCACAACGGGCTCGCGGCATGGGCGCCAACGTAATTGTCACCGAAATCGATCCGATTCGGGCGATCGAAGCAGTGATGGACGGTTTCCGCGTGATGCCAATGGACGAAGCAGCCACCGTCGGAGATATTTTCATCACCGTCACCGGCAACAAACACGTCATTCGTGCCGAACATTTCGACACCATGAAAGACGGCGCAATGGTTTGCAATTCCGGTCACTTCGACATCGAAATTGACCTCAAATCCCTCGGTGCAAAAAGCACTGGCGTGAAGACAGTACGTTCTTTCACTCAAGAATACCGTCTCAATAATGGCAAGTCGATTATTGTCTTGGGCGAAGGCCGTTTGATCAACTTGGCAGCCGCCGAAGGACACCCTAGCGCCGTGATGGATATGAGCTTTGCCAACCAAGCTTTGGCCGCCGAATATCTTGTCACAAACAAAGGCAAACTAGAGCCAGGTATTCACTCAATCCCTGTGGAAGTTGACAGAGAAATCGCGCGTCTCAAATTGGAAGCAATGGGTATTTACATTGATACCTTGACTCCCGATCAAATTGAGTACACCAACTCTTGGACTTCGGGCACTTAATCCTAGTATTCTCGTTCCCAGGCAGAGCCCAAGGCGTGACAACTTAACCCTTTAGTCTGCAAGTCCGTCCGCCAGGGGTTGAAACCCCTGGCTAATAGCTAAAGTCCTCTTGCATAGGACTAATAAGTTCTTTAGTCCTATGCAAGAGGACTTTAGCTTTGAGGCAGGGAATTCATTCCCTGCCGGAATGTCGGTTTTACGTTAAGTTGTCACCAATCAGCTCTGCCTGGAAATGAGATATTCTTCCTTCTGCCTTCTGCTGTACCTATTACCAATTCTTAAATCAAAATGGTTGAATGGATAACTAACACAATGCAGTCGATGGGCTATCTCGGCATTGCACTGTTGATGTTCTTAGAAAATTTGTTCCCGCCGATCCCCTCAGAATTGATTATGCCGCTGGCAGGATTCACCGCATCGAAGGGCGATATGGACTTAACCCTGGCGATCGCAGCAGGGACAATCGGCACCATTCTCGGAGCACTTCCCTGGTACTATGCCGGCAAATTATTGAGCGAAGAACGCTTGAGAAATTTAGCAGACAAATATGGCAAATGGATTACAGTATCCGGTGCAGATATTGACAAATCAAATAGATGGTTTAACAGACACGGCAACAAAGCCGTATTTTTGTGTCGCCTCGTACCGGGAGTTCGCACTCTGATTTCCCTGCCCGCCGGCATCAACAATATGGCTTTAATCCCGTTTTTAGTCTACTCAACAATCGGCACAATTTTGTGGGTGAGTTTCCTCACTTTTGCCGGATATAAATTAGGTGAAAATTATGCACTTGTAGATGATTACCTCGCTCCCGTTTCCAAAATAGTTGCCGTGACTATTGTCATCGGCTTTATTTTGTGGGTTGTGAAAAAGAATATGCAGAAGGAAAAATATCGCAAATAAAGACATCATCAAAAGAATCTGCGTTTATCTGCGTTCATCTGCTTTGCTGTGCGGTAAAAAATAAAGTCATCCAAATTTTTGGCAATTATTTAGAAAAATTTGAGGTTTAGACAGATAATCGTGGCAAAATAAGGAGAATTGCTATCCGCACTGTTAAGATATGTACGAAAAGATTGTAGCCCCCACAACTGGTTCTAAAATTACATTCAAAGACGGTTCGCCGATCGTCCCCAACGACCCAATTATCCCCTTCATACGCGGTGACGGTACGGGCGTAGACCTCTGGCCAGCATCCCAGAAAGTCATGGATACTGCCGTAGAAAAGGCTTACGGAGGCCAGCGGAAAATCAACTGGTTCAAGATTTACGTAGGCGACGAAGCCTGCGATGTCTACGGTACTTACCAGTATTTACCCCAAGATTCCCTAGACGCCATCAAAGAATACGGCGTCGCCATCAAAGGCCCGCTGACAACCCCAGTAGGTGGCGGAATTCGATCGCTCAACGTAGCATTGCGCCAAATATTTGACCTCTACGCCTGCGTGCGGCCCTGCAAATATTACGATGGCACCCCATCGCTGCACAAAACTCCCGAACTGCTAGATGTAATTATTTACCGGGAAAATACAGAAGATATTTACCTGGGAATTGAATGGAAACAAGGCAGTGAAATCGGTAACAAACTCATTGAATACCTCAACAATGAGTTAATTCCTGCAACGCCAGAACACGGCAAAAAACAAATACGCCTCGATTCTGCGATCGGCATTAAACCAATTAGCAAAAGCGGTTCTCAGCGCTTAGTACGGCGGGCAATTACCCACGCTTTGCGGTTGCCAAAAGACAAGCAGCAAGTAACCTTGGTGCACAAAGGCAACATCATGAAATACACCGAAGGAGGCTTCCGAGATTGGGGTTACGAGTTGGCAACCACGGAATTTCGCGCGCAGTGCGTGACAGAAAGAGAATCTTGGATTCTGGGCAACAAAGAACACAATCCCGAGATTAGCTTAGAAGACAATGCCCGCCAAATCGATCCGGGCTACGACGCTTTGACACCCGAAAAACAAGCCGTAATTTGTAAAGAAGTTGCCGATGTTCTGTCGGCAATTTGGGAAAGTCACGGTAGCGGGCAGTGGCAGGAAAAAATCATGGTCAATGACCGAATTGCTGACAGTATATTCCAACAAATTCAAACTCGACCAGCCGAATATTCGATTTTGGCAACGATGAATTTAAACGGCGATTATTTGTCCGATGCTGCCGCAGCCATTGTCGGCGGATTGGGCATGGGCCCCGGTGCGAATATTGGTGATGAATGTGCAGTTTTTGAGGCGACTCACGGCACTGCACCGAAACACGCCGGTCTCGATCGAGTTAATCCCGGTTCCCTGATTTTGTCGGGGGTAATGATGTTAGAATATATGGGATGGCAGGAAGCGGCAGATTTGATTAAGAAGGGTTTGGGCGCTGCAATTTCTAATGGTGAAGTTACCTACGATTTGGCAAGGTTGATGGAGCCTCCGGTGCCGGAACTCAAGTGTTCGGAGTTTGCTGAGGCGATTATTAAGCACTTTGCTGATTGAGTTTGAGGGATTTTTGAACCGCAGATGAACGCAGATAAACGCCGATAAGATTGGTAATATGTTTGTGTATTTGCGGTTCAAAAAATTGCTATTTTTGTATAGATGGAACAGCCATACCGCGCTCAACGGCGGGACGTTTCTGCAAGGTTTCTACCCAACGTTTGAGGTGGGGATGGTTGTCGAGGGTTAATCCTTGAAATTCGTAAATAGCAACCCACGGATAAGTCGCCATATCGGCGATCGAATATTCGCCGCAAATGTATTCGTATTTTGCTAGTTGATTGTCTAATACTCCGTAAAGCCGCAGGGTTTCTTTTTCGTAGCGTTGAATTGCATAGGGAATTTGTTCGGGTGCAAAGCGTTTGAAGTGGTTTAGTTGACCGAACATGGGCCCGACGCTGGCCATTTGAAACATCAGCCACTCCATGACTTGAAAGTATTTGTGTTTGTCTGTGGGCAGAAATTGACCACTTTTTTCGGCAAGATAGATCAGGATGGCGCCTGACTCGAAGACTGTGATGCCGTTATCGCGATCGACTATAGCGGGTATTTTGCTGTTGGGGTTGATGGCGATGAATTCCGGGCTAAATTGGTCGTTTTTGCTGATGTCTATGACGTGCACGTTGTAGGGTAAACCTATTTCTTCGAGCATGATCGAGACTTTGCGGCCGTTGGGTGTGGTAAAAGTGTAGAGGTCGATCATAGTTGACAGTTGATAGTTGACAGTTGACAGTTGACACGAAGGAAGAAGGAAGAAGATCGATGTGAAGAAGGAAGAAGGAAGAGTTGACAGTTGACCTAGGGACAGTTGACAATCAAAATCTTCAATTCCCAATCCCCAATCCAAAATCCAAAATCCAAAATCTAAAATCGTTTGACAGTTGACAGTTGACAGTTGACAGTTGATAGTTGAGGGCAAGGTTTTTAAGACGGGAATTTATACCCTGTTCTAAAAACTTGCGGAATCCTGCGATGCCGGATGGGAAACCCTATTTTTTGGTATGATTATATTATAGTGATTTAAGGCGTATGATTAATAATAATGAATATTCTGGAAATTCTCAAAGATGACTACCGCAGATTTCCTGAAAATCAGACTTACAACATTTATGCAAAAGATGTTTATTTTGAAGATCCAGTGAATCGATTTACTGGAGTCGATCGCTACCGAAAAATGATCGGGTTTATGGGAACTTTTTTTCAACAGATTAAACTAGACTTGCACGATATTTCTCAGTCGGGAGATACTATAGACACTCGCTGGACTCTGAGTTGGATTGCGCCGTTACCTTGGAAACCGAAAATGGCAATTAGCGGTAGGAGCGAACTGAAGGTTAACAGCGACGGTTTAATCGTTTCCCACGTCGATTACTGGAACTGTTCGCGGCTAGACGTGCTCAAACAACTGGTATTTGCGATCGACAAATAACCGCTTTTCAGTAGTTTTTCACGACTGATTACGGCTGAGATTGGAGGACTGAAGTCCTCACTACAAACTTTACGACTCTGAGCGATCGGGGTTTTTAACGGAGATTCAAGCTTTGAACTAAGTTTTTTGCTTGAAAACCGCGTTTTGGGCGATCGGGCTATTGACGTTAGCCGATCTTTGTGTTACAAGTATACTACATGATAACTCAAGTTAAATATATTTAAACAAAAATGCCCTACGAAAAATTAGAAATATCCACCCCAAAACCCGTATTATCCTGGGCAAATCACGCCCTGGGCGACAAAGAAACCAAGATTGCCGCCAATGTAGCATCTTTGCCATTTGTATTCAAACACGTCGCCCTAATGCCCGACGTACATTTAGGAAAAGGAGCTTTAGTCGGCTCAGTAATTGCCACAAAAGAAGCAATTATTCCGGCTGCTGTGGGCGTGGATATTGGTTGCGGAATCATGGCCGTAAAAATGCCATTTAACGCCAAGAAATTAGAAGGAAAACTCAAACAAATTCGCCTCGATATCGAAGCAGGAATTCCCGTCGGATTTGCGGAAAACAAAGAAGTCGAAAAAACTGTTACTAACTGGCAAAGATGGGGAGATTTCAAGGAACTGCATCAAGGAGTGCAGCGCCAAGATAATAAAGCTTTAAAACAGTTAGGTTCCCTCGGCGGTGGCAATCATTTTATTGAGGTTTGCGTTGATACGGAAAACTCGGTTTGGCTGATGCTGCACTCTGGTTCGCGCGGTATCGGCAATCTGCTAGCCCAACACCACATCGACACTGCCAAAGACTTAGCTAAACTCGCAGAAATTAGTTTGGCTGACAAAGATTTAGCTTATTTTGTAGCGGGTACGCCGGAGTTTGCTGCTTATTGGCACGATTTGCAGTGGGCGCAGGATTATGCGAGTTTTAATCGCGATATCATGATGAATCGGTTTAAGAAAATTGTGGAAAAGCATCTCGCCGGTGGCAAAGTTACCAAGCCGCTGTTACAGGTGAATTGCCACCACAATTATGCGGAAAAAGAGGTGCATTTTGGGGAAGATGTGTATGTGACTCGCAAGGGTGCTGTGCGCGCGCAAGTTGACGATTTGGGGATTATTCCGGGTTCGATGGGGGCGAAGTCTTTTATTGTTAAAGGTAAGGGAAATGTTGAAAGTTACTGTAGTTGCAGTCACGGTGCTGGACGCTTGATGTCTCGTACTAAGGCGAAGAATGTATATACTCTCGATGATTTGATCGAGCAAACAAAGGGTGTTGAGTGCCGCAAGGATGAGGAGATTATTGATGAAATTCCGGGGGCTTATAAGTCGATTGATGAGGTGATGAGTCAGCAGTCGGATTTGGTGGAGGTTGTGGCGACTCTGAAGCAGGTGGTTTGCGTGAAGGGATGATATGATGTGCGATGGATTACCATAACAAAAACAGTTCGTAGTGTGGACTTTAGTCCGCTCTTTTTGCGGACTTTAGTCCACACTACAAAAACGGTTCGTAGTGTGGACTTTAGTCCGCTCTTTTTGCGGACTNCTTTAGTCCACACTACAAAAACGGTTCGTAGTGTGGACTTTAGTCCGCTCTTTTTGCGGACTTTAGTCCACACTACAAAAACGGTTCGTAGTGTGGACTAAAGTCCGCTCTTTTTGCGGACTTTAGTCCACACTACGAACTTATTTTATCGCGGTCAATCGACCGGACAGGATAGGAGAGGGAGAATTTGGTGCGATCGCCCGATCGAATTTCTGATGGTACACTTAGAAGTAGGAGTCGATATAAATTAAGGCTTAAGGAAAACTGTCATGCTAAATATTGAATATCTTACCAACCAAGACGGCGAGGCGATCGGAGTAGTGATTCCGATTGATTTATGGCGACAACTGTTACCTAACGGAGAAGCTTCAGAGGAGAATCTGGCGGAAGCAGTAGAAGATTATTGCCTGAACAAAGCGATGAATGAAGCTGTGAATACCACCTTGCTAGGTAGAGCCGAAGCATTAGCTTATCTTGAGGAGTAATTATCTTGGAAGTTCAAGGTTTTATGTAACATTTGCAATCTTGATTATTTGAGAAATTTGTCTGTTTAGATTCGGCTGCGTAAGCGAGGGCCGCTTCGACTTGAGTTTTGGTAAGTTCGTATTCTTGCATCACATCTTCCTTTCCCATGCCTCCTGCAAGCGATCCTATCACTATAGATACAGGCACGCGAGTTCCAGTGATGACAGGTACACCATGATGGATCTTAGGATCTACGCTAATGTGTGGTGCGATCGACCTATTTGCCTCTGATAGTAGTTGATTCTTCTTTATCGCACCAGGGGATCTCGGCTTCTTAACTCCCCGTTTACTCCCAATATGTCTCCCAATCATTTTTAAACGCTTGTTGCAGTTTTTTCATGTAAGCCATAGTTTTAATCTTGACCATCCAGATACTGTTAGCCTTATCCTTTCCTTTACAAACAACTCCTTCGGCTACACCGTATTTTCCTTGACGCACTTCATCAATAAATTTGCCTGTCAACTTTCCGCGATACACAACTCTAGCAATGTTTACTAAACTGAAATCTCGAACGAATTGCTCGGGTTCGACCATACCTCGATCGCCCTGCACGTCTAAAAGCACCAAATTTTTGGGCTCATCCTGTTTGTGCATTCCTGCAAAGGAATTAGCGCCAAAAAACTCTGTGAATACCGCGATTTCAGGGCTGTGATATTCTGGGTTCGCCTTAAATACAACTTCTAGAGATTTCGCGAAGTCTCTGGCAAAAATCTGCGGCGCTTCCTCCAAACCCGGATGTGCTGCGTTAAATTCTGCAATTCCCCGATCGTCTAAATCAAATCTGTCGCGACGTGTTCCAAACGCATACCACCCAAGTTGCTGTTCCCAAACCCAATGCAGGTTAGTGCCATCGTACTTTTCAAAGGCTATGCACTTATCTAATGGAGCGTTTTTGCTGTCGGGAATTTTGGGATAGGCAAGTTGGATTCTTGTCACTTTTTTGACTTGCTTTTGATGCTGAATTTAAGAGCGTAGTTTATATTGTCTTCGGTTAGTTAACTGCGATCGAGGTTTTTGTAGTGAGGAATGCGAGTCTTTGGATTTATGCGGACTGAAGTCCTCACTACAAACCTATTTTTTGGTTGTTGAACCGGGGATCGTAATTTTCTGAACCTTTTTCTTAACAAGCCATTTGCTGCCACTCTCTTTCTAGCAAGCGCAGCAGTGTTTCATCGCCTTTGGCTGCGGCTACTTGTTTCCTGCGATCGAGAATACTGCAAATATGCGCCCGGTGAACTTGCGCCACATCCGCAGCAGTTGGCGAAGTTTCCACCGCCGCGCCAGGTGCGCTAGCTGCTGCGACATCCTGCTGGACTTGAAAATCTCGCTTTGTGGTAGAGTTTACGCCCCCATATTTTTTGGGGACGGGAACGTGTCTGGGATACCGATAGTTCCAGTCTTGACCCCGATATTTGCCCGCGACTTCCCCTTCGATCATCTCGACTGTGGGAATGTCGTACTCGTAGTTAGCACCGCGATAACTCAGTTGCATATTTTTCAATCCTTATACAGATATAAAAAAGGGAAATTTTGTCTGATGTACTTTTTTTCCTAAAACTTTTTAAGTTTCTGTATTCAATTATACTGTTTTTTACACAATTTAGCTACTGTTTACAAAAATTAATATTTTGAGGGTGAAAAGGCAGGAAAAAACCCGCCGCAGCGGGTTTAATCGAGCTTTGACTAATTCGATCGTACTCAAAGCGAAACCGATCGAGATCCGAAGAACTACCCGACTGTCACTTGATCGGTTTGCACGCCTGTGGCGCCCTCTTCAGCAGAGGCAATGGCCACCAACTTGTCAAGAATTTCCTGACTGGGAACTTGACCTTTGAGAACAACCGTGCCGCTGAGCTGAGCCACCCAAACAGTCTCGATATCAGCAACTTCAGAATCGCCGTCAAAAGCCAAAGCCACCCGCTTCGCCAGGCCGCTTTCGTCAAAATTTCCGTCTGGGCCGACTTTAGCAGGAGCAATCGATTGCGCTTCGGCTGCTTGCTGTACTACTTCTGCCATCGGTTGAGCCTGCTCTTCAGGCTTTTCGAGTCCAAACAGTCTTTTAAACCAACCCATAGAAGTTGAGTCTCCAGAAAATACACTTTTTCCAAGATAGCTCTAGAATTCCAAAAGACTCCTAATTGTTGCAAAACTAAGCGAAAATTCTCAAAATGTTTTTCCGCTAGACTTGCAAAATATAAAATCTCTACTGGTATCCCGATGTTGATGTTGCTCTTTTATGTAGGGGACGATCGCTATGCCTTGGATAGCAGGCGCGTAGTCGAAGTAGTTCCCACTGTCACCTTGAAAAAACTTCACAGCGCGCCGGAATACATTTCCGGTTTGTTTAACTACCGAGGGCATCTCGTCCCGGTCATTGATTTGTGCCAAATGCTACAGGGCACGGCTGCCCGCGCTTACTTGAGCACGCGCATTGTGTTAGTCAATTGCCAGTTTCCCGATACTTCTGAGGGGAACGGCGACAGTTTGCGCGGCCCGGTAATTTTAGGGCTGATGGCGGAAAGGGTGACAGAAACTCTCGACAAACCAGAAACCGAATTTGTTAGTCCCGGGATTAAGATTGACAGCACTCCCTATTTGGGAGAAATGATTGCAGACGATCGCGGTATGATTCAATTTGTTAGGGTAGAACATCTGCTGCCTGAATCCCAAAAAACTTATCTGCTTCCCCAGCAGGAAGACTGAGATTTAGTCATTAGTCATTAGTCATTAGTCATTGGTCATTGGTCATTGGTTATTGGTTATTAGTTATCAATACTTCGGACAGTTTTTCAACGACCCTGTAAGCATTAGGGAGGAAGCCCTGGCATTTTTAATAAGTTTTTGAAACTCAGGGCGCTTACTTAGAGATTGAAAAAATAGTCAGACCTATAGCCATCAACGGTTTGAGATACTCGATTAGAGCTAAAACTGTCCGAAGTATTGGGTTATTGGTTATTCGTTATTCGTTATTCGTTATTGAATAGCAACTGCCAACTGTCAACGGTCAACTGTCAACTGCCAACTGCCAACTGTCAACGGTCAACTGTCAACTGTCAACTGTCAACTGAATGAACGCAAATCTACGAGCTAAAATCAATGACACAAGTAGCAATTGAAGCTCTACTCAGACAAAAAATTGGTTTAGATGCCCTCACTATTGGCTCTAATACAATTACTAGAGCCGTCAACCGTCGGATGGCAGATTGCGGTTTAACGGATATCGGTATTTACTTGACAAAATTGCAAACATCCCCTCCAGAATTGGAAGAATTAATCGAAAGTGTAGTGATACCGGAAACTTGGTTTTTTCGCGATCGCGAACCTTTTGTTTTTTTGAGCCGCTACGCCCTTGCGGAATGGTTGCCCAAAAATCCCGGCAAAACCCTGCGCGTGTTGAGCCTTCCTTGTTCGACGGGGGAGGAACCTTACTCGATCGCGATCGCTCTACTAGACGCTGGTTTAAATCCGATCGACTTCAGCATCGATGCGGCAGATATCAGCAAAGTTGCTCTCAAAAAAGCCGATCGCGCAGTTTACGGCAGAAACTCTTTCCGCGATAAAAACTTAGACTTTCGCGATCGCTATTTTACTGCGCTGCCGGGAGACCTTTATCAGTTGAACGACTCAGTGAGAAGGAAAGTTAATTTTATTCAGGGGAACATTCTAGACAGCTATTTTTTAGTCGGCCAACTTCCTTACGATGCAATTTTTTGTCGTAACGTGTTAATTTACTTTGATAAAGCAGGCAGAAATCAGACAATTCAACTTTTAAACCGCTTGTTGAAAAAAACAGGGATATTGTTTTTAGGTCACTCGGAAAGCGGGCAGAAACTGCCTCCTCAATTTGTCTCTGTGCGTCATTCCCTAGCATTTGCTTACCGCAAAACAGATATTTCGGACAGCCCGCAAGTGCAGGTTCAAAAACAACCGACTAATATTAATTATTCGCGGATGGTTGGGGAGTTTAAACACGCGGAAAATAGGGAAAATATTCGCAGCGATAAGTTGCCAAGTATTAACAGTAAATCCTCTACTTCCCCTCAAAAATATCCGAGAGAGAATGAGAATTCGGGGATTTTGCCAATTCGGGCGATCGCCCCGCCACCAGATCCTGCTAAGTCTGCGAGTGCCGATTTAGACGCAGCGCGCCGTTTGGCCGATCGCGGACAATTGCAGGAAGCTGCCAAAATGTGCGAAACTTACCTCAGTCAAAATCCCACGAATGCTGACGCTTACGTTTTATTGGGCCAAGTTTACCAAGCAACGGGCGATCGCCAACAAGCCGAG
Organism: Microcoleus sp. PH2017_12_PCY_D_A; assembly: GCF_020738565.1. Classification (NCBI taxonomy): domain Bacteria; kingdom Bacillati; phylum Cyanobacteriota; class Cyanophyceae; order Oscillatoriales; family Microcoleaceae; genus Microcoleus; species Microcoleus sp. PH2017_12_PCY_D_A. The sequence goes on from NZ_JAEQCI010000082.1 coordinate 29,885, forward strand.
CAATCTTTCCAAAAAGCAACTTACCTCAAGCCGGATCACTATGAAGGACTAATTCACCTAGCTTTGCTCAAAGAAGAGCGAGGAGATCGTGTCGGTGCTGCGATCGTCCGCCGGCGCATTCAGAGAATGGAAAAATAGCCTAATAAGTAATAACTGAGAATCGAAGCATGAACAATATTTTTAAGCATATGACTTTGCAAAGACGCATGATCGCTGCGTTTGTGTTCATGGGGGCGATCGTCCTGGTGGTGGCTTTAGTTGGTGCCAGCGGTAATTTTCGGCTGTCCGGACACCTGGTGTCCCTCGCCAACAATGCTTATCCGAGCACCGTGGCCTTGTGGAAAATCAACGAAGGACAAACACAGGTACAGTCTTCCGATCGAATGCTGCTCAACGAAGCAATCAATCCTGACCAAAGACGCCGAGAAATCGCGAGAATAAATAATGCTTGGACTCAAATAGATCGAGGTTTTAAAGAATACGAAAAAATCCCCCGCGACGACAGCGAAGACAAACTTTATCAAGAATTCAAACCGCTGTGGCAAAGGTGGACTGATGCTCACAAACAATTCCAACAACTAAATACAGAATATGAAAAATTTGGCATTTTCAACCCAAGACAAATCCAAATTAATTTGCTTCAAAATGGCAAAACTAAATCACCTGAACTAGCAACTGCAGCTTCAGCAGTTGAGGTGCTTAACAGAATGAACGAACAAGCTTTGAATGTGAAAGTAACTACATTTCAAGCTGCGACTGATGCAATGCTGGAACTCCTCAACTACAATCGCAAATTAGCAGCAGATTCGGCCTCATCTGCCGCCGAAGATATCACTCAAACTCGGTTCTGGGTGATTTTAGGCACGCTGCTGGGCCCTTTAACCGCTGTACTGTTTGGACTGTACTTTAGCAATACGATCGCCAAACCGTTAGGGGCTAAAATTGCCGGAGTTGTGGATGTAGCAGAGAAAATGTCGATCGGCGATTTGACTTCAGAAGTTCATGTCAGCGACACCAAAGACGAAATCAGCAAATTGCAAAACTCCTTCCGCAGCATGAATCGCGGTTTAGCCGCATTAATCAAGCAAGTCCAAACATCGGGAATTCAAATCACTTCATCAGCCACCCAAATAGCAGCTTCTGGGAAACAATTAGAAGCCACAGTCAACCAACAAGCAGCCTCCACCAACGAAGTTGTAGCTACTGCAAAAGAAATCGCAGCCACCAGCGGTAAACTCGTAAAAACTATGGATGAAGTTTCCCATATGGCAGAATCAACCGCCCGGGAAGCTGGTACCGGTCAAAAAGAGTTAGTTCGCATGGAAAATACCATGAAACTGTTGGGAAACTCTACCAACTCTATCTCTAACAAACTCGGAATAATTAGCGAAAAAGCTAACAATATCAACAGCATTGTTACCACAATTACTAAAGTAGCAGACCAAACTAATTTACTTTCCTTAAATGCTGCGATCGAAGCCGAAAAAGCCGGAGAATACGGCATGGGTTTTGCCGTCGTCGCCCGCGAAATTCGCCGCCTAGCCGACCAAACAGCCGTTGCCACATTAGATATTGAAAGCATGGTAAAAGAGATGCAGTCAGCCGTTTCTACTGGGGTGATGGAAATGGATAAATTCTCCCATGAAGTCAGCCGGGGGATGGAAGATATTCGCAACATCGGCGTGCAATTAGCCCAGATTATTGAGCAAGTACAATCTCTCACTCCCCGCTTCGATTCGGTAAATCGAGGTATGGAAGCTCAATCAGAAGGCGCTCAGCAAATTAGCGAAACGATGGCGCAGTTGGCCGAAACTTCTCTGCAAACTGCTGATGCTTTGCGGGAAATCAATAGTGCGATCGCCCAGTTGAACGAAGCAGCCCAAGGAATGCGGCACGAAATTTCGCGATTCAAAGTCAGTTGACAGTTACTCGTACCCCTGCGTGACAAAGAATGCAACTATCAACAATTTATCAACCCCGATAATCGTCTGTATAGAACAATCTAAAATCTAAAATCTAAAATTGTATCAGTTATTGCTAGGACGCCAAGGAGATGTAAATTAAGTGCATAAGAAATCAACTATCAAACAAATTTTGTGGCAGGGATTGGGGACAATTTTTATGTTAATAATTATAGCGAATCTTGTGGCACTGCACACTAAAAATACTTTAGTTAAGTCTTTAGATAACGTTACTTTAAGCTATAAACTGTTGCAAGAATTGGCACAGTTGGATATGCTGTTGGTGGAAGCTGAAACTGGCCAGCGCGGTTATCTGTACACGGGAAAAGAGATTTTTTTAGACCCGTACAATGAAGCAAATGCGAGCATTAACGTGCAACTAGCCGAGTTGAGAGAGAAGATGAGAAATCCCGCACAACAAGAAAAACTCGGCCAATTGCAAACCCTGATTAAAGAAAGAATCGATTATTTAGAAAAAACTATTCAACTCCAAAAATCTGGTCGAGAACAGGAGGTAAAAAAAATAGTAAGCGCTGGAACAGGACTAGAAATTATGGCGAAGCTGAGGGGGAAAATTACAGAAATAAAGGAAAGTGAAAATCGATTCTTGGATGAAAAAAAGAAATTAGCCCGGGAAGCTGAGATTTTTTCAACTTACTTTGCTCTTTCCAGCACTTTGATGATTGTGGGAGTGGGTGCGTTAATTTCTTGGGTAATTATCCGGAACATCGCCCAATCTTTGGGAATAGCAGTAAAAGTAGCAGAAGAGGTATCGGCTGGCAATTTAACTGCCAATATTTCAGCAACTTATCCGGGGGAAGTCGGCCAACTGCTCGCCGGATTCCAAAGCATGACTGAAAGCCTAAATTCCTTAATCGGGCAAGTGCAAAATTCCGGGATTCAAGTGACTGCTTCCTCTAAGGAAATTGCCGCCTCTGGTAAGGAATTAGAAGCGACTGTTACCGAACAAGCAGCTTCGATTAGAGATGTGGAAGCTACTACAAAAGAGATTGCTGCTATTTCTCGGCAACTGAAGAAAACAATGGAGGAAATCACTTCTACATTCCAAACTACCACAATCGCGGCAGAGGGCGGGCGGCGGAATTTAAGCCAGATGGAAAATACCATGCGGGATTTAGCAACTGCCACGACTTCTATTTCTAGCCAACTTACCAATATCAGCGAAAAAGCTAACAATATTAACCGAATTATTATTACGATAACTAAAGTTTCCGACCAAACTAATTTACTTTCTTTGAATGCTGCGATCGAAGCAGAAAAAGCGGGAAAATATGGTATGGGTTTTGCTGTCGTCGCCCGAGAAATTCGGCGTTTAGCCGATCAAACTGCTGTTGCTACTTTGGATATTGAAAAAATGGTTAAAGAAATGCAGGCAGCAGTTTCTACTGGGGTGACGGAAATGAATAATTTTACTGAAGAAGTAAATGATAGCGTTGAGGATGTGGAAAGTGTGAGCTGGCAACTGACTGAAATTATCGAGCAGGTGCAAGCTATCACTCCGCGTTTTGAAGTTGTAAACCAGAGTATGGAGGCTCAATCGGAAGGCGCTCAGCAAATTAGCGAGGTGATGGTGTATCTGAGTCAAACCTCGTCGCAAACGGCGGGGGCTTTGCGCGAAATTAACGGTGCTATCTCTCAATTAAATGACGCCTCTCAAAATCTGCGTCAAGAAATTTCTCGGTTTAAAGTAAGCAGTAAGGAAGCAAAAAATGTTTAAAAATATCAGTTTCAAAAAGCGGCTGAATGCAGCATTTATCTTTCTAGCGGTGATTGTTTTAGCTGTGGCTTCTATCGGTTGGAGCGGCACTTCTCGACTCGGCGGACATATTGATACGCTAGCTAATAATTCCCTGCCGAGCATTAGTGGATTATGGAAAATTAATGAAGGACAAACGCAAATTGAGTCGTCGGAACGGGCTTTGCTGGATCTGGAACTCAGCCCAGAGGAAAGGAGAACTGAATTGACGAGAATTCAGAAAGCTTGGGAGCAGATTGCTGACGGTTTCAAAGAGTATGAAACCACATCCAGAACGGCGGATGAAGATAAGGTATACAAAGAATTGCAGGCTAAATGGGATATCTGGAAGAAAAATCACGAAGCTTTTTTAGATTTAAATAAAAAATTTGAGAGTTTGGGAATTCTCAACCCGTTTAAAAGGCAGATCGAACTGATTAGCCAAGGGAATACTAAGTCGCCCGATATCGAGGCTGCTAGAAGGGCTGGGGCGCTTTACAATCAATTGAGCGATCGCGCCAAAGCGAATCGGCCCTCGTTTCAAGCAGCTACTAACTTAATCTTGGAAGATATAAAAATTAATGAAACTACGGGACAACTAGCTAAACAGCAGTCAAAAAACGATATTACTCAAACCACGTTCTGGGTAATTTTGGGCATGATTCTCGGGCCGCTAACGGCGGGACTGTTTGGACTGTTTCTCACGAGCGCGGTTTCCCAAACTCTGGAAAATCAAATAGATCTGTCGGGCCTCAGAATTAGCGGTTCTACTAACCAAATTGCCTCCTCCGGGAAGGAATTGGAAGCGACGATGAACGAACAAGTGGCTTCGACTAATGAGGTAGTAGCTACTGCTAAAGAAATTGCGGCTACTGCTATGCAACTTGTGAGGACAATGGATGAAGTTTCCCAGATGTCGCACCAAGCTGCTCAATCTGCCGGCGGGGGTAAACAAGAAATTGGTCGCATGGAATCCACGATGAATAAATTAGCAGATTCTACCAGTGCCATCTCGGGTAAATTGGGCGTGATTAGCGAAAAAGCTAATAATATTAACAGTATTATTACGACGATTACGAAGGTGGCGGATCAAACTAATTTGCTTTCGCTCAACGCGGCTATTGAAGCGGAGAAAGCGGGAGAGTACGGGTTGGGTTTTGCTGTTGTTGCTCGGGAAATTCGCCGACTGGCGGATCAAACGGCGGTGGCTACTTTGGATATTGAAAATATGGTTAAAGAAATGCAGTCTGCTGTGGGTGTTGGTGTGATGGAAATGGATAAGTTTACTAATGAGGTGCGCCGGGGGGTGGAAGATGTGCAAACTATTAGTTTGCAGTTGGAGTCGATTATTCAGCGGGTGGAAGCTTTGACTCCGCGTTTTGAGGAGGTGAATGAGGGGATGGATGCACAGTCTCAGGGTGCTCAGCAAATTAGCGAGGCTATGGTGCAGTTGAGTGAGGCTTCTTCGCAAACTGCGTCGGCGCTGCGGGATATCAATGGGGCGATCGGGCAAGTGAACGATGCTACACTCGGTTTGCGTCACGAAATGCTAGCGTTTTTAAAGTAAATAGGGAGTCGGCGGATCTAGTCGGTTTTTTAGCTAGTCAGACGGGAATCCCCACACGCTTGTCGCTTCGATTAGTGTGGGATGAAAGGCGCGTGAACCGAGGATTCCACATCTTCATGTCCTCGTCAGCATAGCGGGCGAGCAATGAAGGTGTGGATGACGAGATCAACAAATCTTTATCTGCTAGCATCATTACTCGACACAATTATTAAATTACTACTTGACTTTATCTAGTATTTTCTGGTATTTTTATTACCAGAAAATGCGTAAAGGTCGTAGCGCAATGAAAGTAACGTATCAGTATCAGTTCTATCCCGACACCAATCAAAAATTAACCCTCAACCATTGGTTGAGAATTTGTCGCTATTGGTACAACAGACAGCTAGGCGATCGATTTGATTGGTGGGAAAGAAACCGCACTGCTATAAATGCTTGTCCATTGGTTGCTAGCATCTCTGCGCCTCGCGAAAAGCCCAACTACTACTCTCAAAAGCAACAATTGCCCGCCCTCAAAAAAGACCTAGTAAAAGTCTTCCACAGTGGTGAGCTATTGGACTTCAAGCAGGTAGATTCAACTATCCTGCAAGATGTTTCTAGACGAGTAGATAAAGCCTTTGAACGGTTTATAGTAGGGGATAGTAAAGGCGGTCGATCGGGTAAACCCCGATTCAAGACTGAAGCTGATTACCGGACGATGACTTTTTCTACGGCTAACAGCGATTGGATTAAGTTGGTTCGCAAGAATTGGTTTTATATCCGATTGCCGAAGTTGGGCGTCATAAAAGTTCGGAGGCACCGCCCAATCCCCGATGGATTTACCGTCAAGCAAATTAGTGTAACTAGAAAGGCTGATGGTTGGTTCGCCCAGATAATGCTTGAAGACGCTTCAGTACCCCAGTTTATTTCTGACAAAGTTACCCCAAACTGGGATAACTCAATTGGGTTAGATGCGGTGCTGCATGAAGATGTCTATTTAGCAACGTCATCGGGCGAAAAGTTGCCTTCATTGAAACCGCTTCGCAAAAACCAAGCTAAGTTAGACCGCATTTCAAAAAAGCGGAATAAGCGGAAGCGTGGCTGTAGCGCCCGACGGAAATTAGCAAAAAAAGAAGCGAGACAGCACCAAAAAATAGCGCGTTCTCGCCAAGACTTCCACTATAAAACAGCTCACAAACTTGTCAGGTCTGGAGCTAAATTCTTTTTTCACGAAGATTTGAACTTAAAAGGCTTAACGAAGCGGAATAAAGTTAAGCAAGACGATGAGGGTAACTACCTCCCAAACGGTCAATCAGCCAAATCAGGACTAAACAAGTCTTGGCTGGATGCTGCGTTTGGTCAATTTTTCAAGACGCTGGAATACATAGCCGAAAAAGCTGGATCAGCCGTCGTTCCGCAAAAACCTGCTTATACCTCAATGCTTCTGTGCTATCGGAATGAAATCGTTTTCACCGATTGCGGTATGCGAAGCTATTGGGACGAGCAACATTCTTTAATGGTCGATCGCGATATCAACGCTTCGATTAATTTGAAGAAATTGGGGTTGGACATTTTCCCCAAAATAAAACGCCGTAGTGGGAATCTTTCTGTAGTAGGAACTATAGATGACAGTACCGCGAAGGAAATTTTGGATACCCTTCATCGGGCTGCAAAGATGCCCACGTCATAGCACCACGAGGCTTGACGTGGGAGTATGTCACAAGAATAACAGGTGTAGCGAGGCTCAGTCTAAAATCTATTTTTTTGTACAATAGTTATTGTAGGGTGCGGTCGAGGGCTGAATGTGACGATCGCAAAACTAAACATTTCCCCCCGCTGGCCACCCTACGGTTAGTTAGATCGACTGGTGCGTGATACACGCCTTACGGTTAGTTAGATCGACTGGTGCGCGGTGCACACCCTACAAACTAAAATCTAAAATCTAAAATCTAAAATCTAAAATCGAATGACTGATGATTGCTGGAATCGGATCGGAGTTGGGGGCGATCGCACTTGTCCCCAATTAAAGACATTTATTCACTGCCGCAACTGCCCTGTCTATTCCGACGCGGGCCGCAGTTTGCTGGAACAGGAATTGCCGGCAGGGTATCTGGAAGAGTGGACTAATTTATTGCGATCGAGTCAAGGAGTAACTAACGCTGTCACGGCTGCGGGTACTATATCTGTAGGTATTTTTAGGCTTAGCGGCGAATGGTTGGCTTTACCGGCCCAACTGTTTAAGGAAGTGACGCAGATTTCTGTTATCCACACTTTGCCTCACCGCAGCAATAATATACTTATCGGTTTGGTGAATATTCGCGGCGAAATCCAGTTGTGCATTTCGCTAAAAGCTCTTTTGGGATTGGAAGCGGCAGATGCTAGCCGACAAAATATTAGTCCTGTTGTTTACGAGAGGATGGTAGTTGTTGAGAGAGAAGGCAGCCGCTGGGTGTTTGGGGTGGATGAAATTTACGGCATTCACCGCATTCTTCCGGAACAAATCAGAAATGTTCCGGCTACTGTTTCTAAGGTGCCAGAAACTTATACTAAAGGGATTATAAATTGGCAGGGGCAAAGTGTTTGTTATCTGGATGATGATTTGCTGTTTTATACGTTGAATAAGAAGATTATCTAATCAATTGGGCATAGGGTATAGGGCATAGGGCATAGGAATTATTCATCTCTCTCTTATCTTCCTTTGCGTCAGACGCGCCTTCGCGGTCTAATCATTACGATGCCACTGGAATTAATCTAATTTACACAATCTGTTGCCGAATTTATCTTTTATTTAGGATTAATAAAAAATGAGCAATCAAGATATGAGCAATTTCTCCATGATGGATTTATTTCGCATGGAGGCGGACACCCAAGTAGCAGTATTAAATGAGAACATTTTGGTATTGGAAAATAACCCAAATTCTCCTGCTGAATTGGAATCTTTGATGCGGGCGGCTCACTCGCTCAAGGGCGCGGCGCGGATTGTGGGATTGGATGCTGCTGTGCAAATCGCTCACGTGATGGAGGATTGCTTTGTGGCGGCGCAGGCTGGATCGATCGCCCTAGATGCACCTGATAAGATTGATGTGATGCTGCGGGCGATCGACCTTTTGGCCCAAATCAGCCAGATTCCGGAAACTGAAATCGCAAATTGGCTTCCGGTTAACCGATCGCAAGTTGAAACCTTAGAAACTGCCATCTTAGCAATTATCAATAACGAACAATTAGATTTTGGCAGCCCAGATGAACCAGAAACAATAGAACAAGAGACCATTGTTGAAACAGAAAGTCTGCCGGAATGGGAGCCGCAATTACCTGTTGATTTTACCGCAGCAATAACAGACAATGTACAATTAAATTCTGATATTACTCATGAAATATTGCCAGAGTTTCCGCCGATTGAAAGTCGAGAAACTCGTCTGCTGAAAACTGATTTATCGATGTTAGCTTTATTTGCCGGAGAAGTAGAAACCCAATCAATACTATTAAACCAAACTTTACTATCGCTCAAAAATAACCCCAATGAATATTTAGACTTAGACTCCCTTGTCAAATCCGCTCATTTAATTAAAGGTGCTGGCAGAATAGTTCAGTTCCATGAAGTTGTTAAACTTGCGAAGGCGATAGAAGATACATTTGTGGCACTTCAGAAACACAAAGCTAGCTTAAATGCCAGTCAAATTGACACCCTGCTCGCTGGAGTAAATTTTCTGGTAAATATACAGGAGATTCCGGTGCTGGCAATCGAAGCTTGGCTGGCACAAAGAGAGGGAGAAATAGATAAAATAGTCGGAGATATAAGTATTATTTGTGAAACTGTCCCACCTCAAAAATCTGCAATAACAGCCGCTGTTTCTTCTGAACAACCTCCGCAAGAAAGGATTTCCCAAAAAACGCCGACACCACAACCAAAGCCTCAAAATAATGCTTCCGAACCCACAAAGAATAGCGGTCAAATTTCCTCCGCTGCCAATTCTACAGCAGTAGCTGTAGAGCAAAGACCGACTAAAATTGTTAGCGCAAAACCTGCAACTTCAAATCTCAGGGAAAATGCTCAAAAGCCTAAAACCGCTGACCGCGTAGTGCGAGTAAATGCGGAAAACTTAAACCGGATTATGGGTTTGGCGGGCGAATCTTTAGTAGAAGCAAAATGGCTGCAACCGTTTGCTGATTCATTATTAAAACTGAGAACCAACCAAGGACAACTGTATAATTTGTTGGAAAAGTTGCAGGAATCTTTAAGCGATTCTGTTCTGGATCAGCGTTCGGAAGATTATCTCAGCAGTGCTCGCAAAAAAGCTAATGATTGCCGCCATATTTTGTCCGATCGCCTCAACGAACTCGAACTGTTTGCCCGCCGTTCTGCCAACTTGTCCGATCGCTTGTACCGAGAAGTTATTGCCAGCAATATGCGACCGTTTGCTGACGGCGTTTCAGCTTTTGGGCGAATGCTGAGAGATTTAGCCCGACAGTTGGGGAAGCAAGTAAAATTTGAAGTTATTGGCAAATCTACTCAGGTAGATCGAGATATTTTAGAAAAATTAGAAGCACCGCTAACGCACATTTTGCGTAACGCTCTCGACCACGGTATTGAACTCCCAGACGCGCGTTTGGCTGCGGGAAAATCTGCCGAAGGTACGATCCGGCTGGAAGCTGCACATCGGGGCGGGATGCTATCAATTACTGTCTCGGATGATGGAAAAGGAATAGAACCGGAAAAACTCCGCCAAAAAATTGTCACGAAAGGTATGGTAAGTGCGGAAATGGCTGCGAAATTGACTGAACCGGAATTGATGGATTTTCTATTTTTGCCGGGTTTTTCTACTGCTAGTCAAGTGACGGAAATTTCTGGCCGCGGTGTTGGTTTGGATATTGTGCAAAGTATGGTGCAGGAGGTTGGCGGCATTCTCCGGGCGACATCTCTGCCGGAAAAAGGTATGAGTTTTCATTTGCAGTTGCCGCTAACTCTGTCGGTAATTCGGACGCTGTTGGTGGAAATTTCGGGGGAACCTTATGCTTTTCCGCTGACTCGGATCGATCGCATTGTGATGGTTGAGTCTGCTGATATTGCGATCGCCGAAAACCGACAGTATTTTACTCTCGACAACCAAAACATTGGTTTGGTGACAGCTTATCAAGTGTTGGAGTTACCAGCGCCACCTGAGAAGTTGGATTTGCTGCCGGTGATCATTGTCAGCGATCGATCTAACAGTTACGGTTTAGCTGTGGATAAGTTTCTGGGGGAACGCGATTTAGTTGTCAGGCCTTTAGATCCGCGTTTGGGTAAGGTAGCGGATATCAGCGCCGCTGCTTTTATGGAAGACGGTGCGCCGGTGCTGATTGTCGATGTTGAAGATTTGGTGCGATCGACTGATAAACTGCTGACTGAATCTCGGTTGCAGAAAGTCAGTCAAACTGCACAAACTGCTGAATCAACAACTCGCAAGCGCGTTTTGGTAGTGGATGATTCGATTACTGTTCGAGAAGTAGAGCGAAAACTGTTAGAAAATCAAGGATATGAGGTTGAAATAGCTGTTAATGGTATGGATGGTTGGAATGCTCTGCGTACCGGGCAGTTTGATTTGGTAATTAGCGATGTTGATATGCCGCGCATGACGGGGATCGAGCTGGTCAGTCAAATTAAAAATCATTCGGCGCTAAAGTCGATTCCGGTAATTATTGTTTCTTACAAAGACCGCGAGCAAGATAGAATCAGAGGATTGGAAGTGGGAGCGGATTATTATTTAACTAAAAGCAGTTTTCACGACGATACGCTGTTAAATGCGGTGGTTGATTTAATCGGTGAGGCTTAAAAAAATCTAGGATTAAGTTTTTTAATTAAAAAATAAAAATGCTATCAATTCCGGCGCTGCCGGAATGACAAGCGAGGAGACGGCAGTGCCGTTTCCCTACCTCGATTTATTGTAGGGACACGGCATCTTGAGTGTCCTGATTTCGGGTAATATTAATTCTGATGCAACCGGAATTGATATGAGACCAAAATGTGCTATTAAATAGTTAGCTGTATCAGTCATGTTTTAAATAAAGTTCCGAAGCCTAAGAAACTGGATCGGCGGACTTCGACAACTACCCGCAACTGAAAATTAATTAACTATGAGCAATTTCAACATGAAAATAGCGATCGTCAACGACACGTTGATTGCTGCTGAAGCTTTGCGCCGAGTTTTGGTGACGGTACCGGAGTATGAAATTATTTGGATAGCGGCGGATGGGGCCGAAGCTGTGTCCAAGTGCGCCCGCAATACCCCGGATTTGATTTTGATGGATTTGATCATGCCGGTGATGGATGGCGTTGAGGCGACGCGCCTGATTATGAAGCAATCTCCCTGCGCGATTCTGTTGGTGACATCTTCGGTAACAGGTAATGCCAGCAGGGTTTTTGAAGCTATGGGATATGGAGCTTTGGATGCTATTAATACGCCGATTTTGGGGTTGATGGGCAATTCCCAAAGCGGCGGTGTGGAATTGTTAAAAACTATTTCTAAGGTTGCTAGATTGATTGGTAAAACTAACTCGACTTCTATATTTCAGAATGCAACTCCCAAATGCCTGACTCCGCCGCTGCTGGCGATCGGCTCTTCGACTGGCGGGCCCCAAGCTTTGGCAACTCTGCTATCGGCTTTACCGGGAAATTTGTCTGCGGCTGTGGCGATCGTCCAACACGTAGATGCTGAGTTTGCTCCGGGTTTGGCAGATTGGCTGAGTCAAAAAAGTAAGTTGGCGGTGAGTGTGGCAGTTGCCGATCGACCTTTGGAAGTCGGTAAGGTGGTTATTGCTGCTACTAACGACCACTTAGTATTACAATCAAACTTAACACTTAAGTATACGAAGGAACCTTTAGACTATCCTTACCGCCCTTCAGTAGACACTTTTTTTGATAGTGTCGCTCAATACTGGCCGGGCAAAGGGGTGGCAGTGCTGTTAACCGGCATGGGCAAAGACGGCGCTAAAGGACTCAAAGTTTTGCGATCGGCCCGCTGGCACACGATCGCCCAAGACCGCGCTACGTCAGTAGTTTACGGGATGCCGAAAGCTGCTGCTGATTTGAATGCGGCTGTGCAGGTTTTGCCGATCGAGGCGATCGCCCCAGCCTGCATGAAATATCTCGTCTAGAGAAAATACTAGAGATGTTTGGGCCATAAAGCTTAAGCTGTTGAGCACAATGGCCGATGGCGTGCCAGACTCTCACTGATGATAATCTATCTATGGGGTGATGTTTTGGGAAGTCGATCGCGCTTTTATCTTGCAGTAGTCCGTAATTTCGCGGAATGCTGCGGTTACCGGGCACCTGCTAGCAAGCAGCAGTCGGCTGACCCAACAATTAGCGATCGTAGCCCTTGCAATCAATGTCAAGCGTGCTAGGCTGTGTAAAGATTTTGCAAAAATCAGCGGATAAAACTTTACCAACCTGGTATTATCACCTGGTAAGCGTACTTAAATAATACCGGGTCGCTATTGACACTTAGAAAATATTTAAGTAAAAGTTTCGATCCTCTCCAGACAATGGCCGTTGCCCGATCTAGTTATGAACTTAACTCACTCTCAGGCTATTGAATTCGATCGCGGTTGTGCAGTAAATCAACCAGAAAGCCAAATATTCAACCGCAACGTGGTAACGTTGAAGTTTGAGGATAGGGGAAACAATGGGAAAAACCCAGTTACCGCCAGAGATAGCGCCATTCTCAGTAACCTCAAATTGGAGAGAAGCCGTCACTCGATTGACTTAAATTTACCTTTAAATTCAGAAATAGAAAAATCATCCAGCTTGACCGAATACAGTGTGACAGTTTTACTGATTGACGATCAGGAAATGATCGGCGAAGCGGTGCGCCGAATGCTTGCTAATGAAAAAGATATTAAATTTTATTACTGTAACGATCCAGCTCAAGCAATTAAGAAAGCATTAGAGGTGAAGCCAACAGTCATCCTCCAAGATTTAGTAATGCCAGAAATAGATGGATTGCAGTTGCTGCGCTTTTTTCGAGCCAATTCGCTGACGCGAGACATTCCGATGATCGTGCTCTCCAGTAAAGAAGAAGCGGAACTAAAAGCGCAAGCATTTTCCTTGGGTGCTAACGATTATTTAGTAAAACTGCCCAATCCAGTCGAACTCATTGCTAGAATCCGCTATCACTCCAAAGCTTATATGCACCTGCTGGAAAGGAATCTCGCCTATCAAACCATGCAGGATTATTTACAAAAATTAGAGATAGAACAAAAAAAATCCCAGGAGTTGCTGTTAAATATATTGCCAGAGGCGATCGCCGAAAGATTAAAAAAAGAACAAGGTGTAATCGCCGACGAATTCGCAGCAGTTAGCGTAATGTTCGCGGATATTGTTGGCTTCACCCAGTTGTCGGCATCAATATCGCCTAAAAAATTAGTACATTTACTCAACGATATATTTTCCAAGTTCGACGATCTCGCCGAACAACACGGTTTAGAAAAAATTAAGACAATTGGCGACTCTTATATGGTAGTGGCGGGGCTGCCAAATCCGAGAGCAGATCACGGAGATGCGATCGCGGAAATGGCCATAGATATGCAAGAAGCCATAGTTCAATATAGAGAAGAGTTCGGCCTCACTATTAGCATCCGCATCGGCATTCATTCGGGCCCAGTGGTAGCCGGAATCATCGGGACGAAAAAGTTTATTTACGATTTGTGGGGCGATACGGTAAATACCGCTTCCCGCATGGAATCTCACGGTATCCCGGACGGAATTCAGATTACGGAAGCAACTTATTCACTCATAGAAGACAAGTATGAGTTTGAAAAACGCGGTTTGATCAGTGTTAAAGGTAAGGGCCAAATGGCAGCTTATTTGTTGAAAGGAAGATTGGAAGTTGATTTTTAATTGAATACGCTTGGGATCGGATAAGACGGCGGTTGAAACCGCGCCTATACAAACGATGTCCGGATGGTGCGCGGACTAAGAGAGGATAACGTATTTTAGCCGGGTTTTCAACCCGCGCACCATCCGGGTTTTGCCTGTATAGACGCGGTTTCAACCGCCGAACGTAATTTTCACTGTCTGTTCTTCAACCCGCGCACCATCCGGGTTTTGGCTGTATAGACGCGGTTTCAACCGCCGTCCGATCTTGTGACCCACATTCCGCAGATGTGGGTCGGTTTTTTTATCAGTTGTGAAAACTTGGAATCCAAACGCTTTTGGGCTGAAATTATGCAGTATTAGCGTCACAGA